>JBDLQR010000243.1:0-4805 GCA_039800485.1 Pseudomonadota bacterium | reverse complement strand
CGAGGCCGTCGAGCTTGGTCTCCGCGGCATAGGTCACGGCGTCGGGGCCGAGTCGACCGCGCACGCGACGATCGAACTCTTCGAATTCCTCGGCGGAGAACGCGTTACTGAGAGAGAGCATGGGCTGCAGGTGGCGGGCCTCGGTGAAGCCTCCGGCCACCATGCCGCCCACGCGCTGGGACGGTGAGTCGGGCCTGAGGAATTCCGGATGCGCCGTCTCCAGCGCTACCAGCTCTCGCATCAGGCCGTCGTATTCAGCATCGCTGATTTCAGGATCGTCCAGCACGTAGTAACGGTGGTCGTGGCGTGCAATCTGCGTGCGCAGTGCCTCGATCCGTGCCTGTATGTCACTGCTCATGTCACATCGCCTGCGCAGCGCAGCGGGCCGCGCGTGTCATGTCCGGGCCTGGTATACCGCCGCCTGTCGGCGCAGGCGCTCGATGGCGGGACCTTCCAGTGGGGTCTCGGGGTCGGAGAGCAACTGCGCCCGCATGCCTTCGCTCAGACGCTGTGCGGTGTTCAGGAAGAGCTCGAAGGCCACGGCGCCGTCGAGCGCGGCCGGCAAGGGCAGGAACATCACCACCCCGGGCGTCTGGAAGGCCTCGATGCGCTTCATGTCGAAATGCCCGGGCTCGAACATGTTCGCAAGGCTGAACAGGGGTTTGCTCGTTTTGAGCTCCCCGGCGCCAAAGTGATGAAAAATCTGCAGATCGCCGTGCCGCATGCCGACGGCATTCACATTGCGCACGATAGTCGGACCCACGAAAGCAGGGCCGAAGCTCGGCCGGAGGAACAAGGCAAGTATCGTGGGTTGCGGCGGAGGTGTAACGGATGCCGCCGGTGGTGGCGCCTCGTCGGCGGCGTCTGTGGGTGTCTTTTCCTCGAAGCCGAGATCCATCTGCTGCGCCCGCTTCCGGGGGCGTTTGGCGCGCGTCTTGGACGGTGGCTCCGCATCATTGGGAACCTGCGGCGTGGCGGCGTCTGCGGTGCCAGGCTCCTCCTGCTCCCGCCGCACCACTGGCAATTCCGTCAAGGGCTCTGCCTTGCGCACACGCACGGCAATGACTTCATCCACCGGCTCAGGCAGATCATCGCCGCCATCATTTGTCCCGCTCCCGGCCTCAGGATCCTCGAAACGGCGCAGCGAGCGCGGCGGCCAGGCGGGAAGCTGGCTGCGGTACAGACGGTTGCGTCGGCGCTTGCGCGACACCCCGTACAGGTAGACACCGGCGATGACGCCGAGGCCGATGGCCAGCAGGATGAGGCGCAAGGTCCAGGAGGCGTCGCCCACCGGAAATCAGGCCGAGTGCGCGAGCGCCACGGCTTCTTCCATGTTGACTGCCACCAGCCGGGACACCCCGGCCTCGTGCATCGTCACGCCGATCAACTGCTGGGCGATTTCCATGGTGATCTTGTTGTGCGATATGAACAGGAACTGCACCCGGTCGGCCATGGACTTGAGCAGTTCCGTGAGCCGCACGACGTTGGCATCGTCGAGTGGTGCATCCACCTCGTCGAGCAGGCAGAAAGGCGCCGGATTGAGCTCGAAGAGCGAGAACACGAAGCTGAGCGCAGTCAGGGCCTTCTCACCGCCAGAGAGCAGGTGGATGGTGGTGTTGCGCTTGCCCGGAGGACGTGCCATCACCGAGACGCCAGTCTCCAGCAGGTCCTCGTTCGTCAACTCAAGACTGGCATGGCCACCCCCGAACAGTACGGGGAAGAGACGCTGCATGCCCTCATTGACCTTGTCGAAGGTCTCCCGGAAGCGGGTCCGCGTTTCCTTGTCTATCTTGTGCATGGCGTCCTGGAGCGTCTCCAGCGCCTGGTTCAGATCTGCGAGCTGGTTGTCCAGGTAGGTCTTGCGCTCGGACAGCTGCGCGAATTCATCAATGGCCGCGAGGTTGATGGGCCCCAGTCGGTTAATCCGCGTACCGGTGCTCTCCAGCCGCTCGCGCCAGGGATCCTCCGCCGCATCTTCAGCAAGCTGAGCCAGTACTTCCGCCAGCACCTGCCCCTGCTGCTCCAGCCGCTCCATGAGCTCCTGGGTTCGCACCTGCAGGGCACGTTCCTCCAGCCGCACCTGTTCGAGCGCCTGCTGGCGCGCCGTGATCTCCCGCCCTGCCACCAGCTGTCGTTCGTCAGTCTCACGCAGGCTGGCTTCGCTGCTCTCGAGTTCGGCACGGCTGGCTTTCATGGCGTCTTCCAGCATCACGCGCTCACCGAGCGCCCGATTGAGCTGGGCACCGAGATCTTCCTGGGGCTCCATGGCCTCCCCCAGCACCCGCTCGAGATCCGTACAGCGTCCCTGCAGCTCCTGCACCAGGCGGGCATTTCGGGCCAGCGCCTGACCGAGACTGTGGTGCGTTGACCGCAAGCCCTCGAGCTTGAGTGCAACGGAGTGCCGTGCCTCGCGCGCTCCGCGCCAGGCGTGGCGGGCATTCTCCAACTGCGCCTGCACTTCGCGCCGCCGCTGATTGAGGCCCTCTCCCCGCTCGGTCAGGGTCGACAGGCGCTCGCGCAGCACCTCCACCTGATCGCGCAGTCCGGACAGGGTGGATTCATTCTGAGCGGCCTGGGCGGCGAGCAGATTCAATTCCTGTGTGATCGCCTGCTGGCGTTCCTCCAGGCGGGCACGCTCCCCATGGCGCAAGGTGAGCTGGTTCCGGCAGTTCCCGATTCGGGTGAATTCGCCCTGCAGGGAGGCGGTCAGTTCACGCTCACGCTGTTCGGTGTGCTGGAGGCTCTGCTGGGCACGGGCAAGGGCGTCTTCGACATGCTCGATTTCCTCGCGCAGTGCCACGATGCGGGCGGCGAGGTCCTCGAGGGTGCGCTGGCGAGCGAGCACACCTGCCTCGACCGTCTCTCTGCCCGGGATCTGGATCCAGTTCGGTCCGATCCAGGTCCCTTCCGGCGTGATGATGGATTCGTGTGCCTGGAGACCGCCGCGCGCGGCCAGGGCTTCCGCCAAGGTGGCGCACGCATACACCCCCGCCAGCAACGGCGCGAGCGACCATTGGCTGTGCACGCGATCGAGCAGTCGCGGCGGCATGTCGGGCCTGACCGGCGCCTGAGCGACCGTCGACGCCGGCTCGAGGCCACCCAGCCGCGCGACCGGCAGGTCATTGGCGGAGGTTCCGGCGAGGCGCTCCACCATGCCCTGTTCACACAAGGTGGACAGTGGCAGACGCAGTGCGACCTCCACTGCGAGCTCCCAGCCCTGTTCGATGCGCAGATGGCCGGCGAGTACTTCGGCGTCCCGCAGGCGGTGGTTTTCGAGCCAGCCATGCAGTGCCTTGGCATCCCGACCGAGTGCAGCCTCCTGCAGGGCGGCGAGTGACGCTTCCTGCCCCATCAACTGCTGCATCTCGCCGCGCAGCCGATGCAGCGTGCGGGTGTGCTCTTCCTGTGCGAGGCGGGCGGCCTGGAGTTCACTGCGCACGGTCTGCTGCTCTCCCGTGAGCGCGTCGTAGCGGGCTTCCCGCTCTGCGAGTTCGCTTTCCAGGGCCTCGATTGCCATCTCCACGTCGGAACCCGCGAGCTGGGACTGCTCTTCCGTCAGCACGCGGGCCCGTTGCCGGGCCTCGCTGAAACCGGACTGCAAAAGCTCAAGCCTGACCTGTTCGGCGTGCTCCTGACGTGCGGTCTCCGCCTGTTCGCGATTGAACTCATCCCACTCCTGTTGCCAAGCCTCCGCGGCTTCCTCGATCCGGCGCAGCATTTCCGCAGCCTCTTCCTCGGCTGCACCCCGGGTCTCCTCCTCCGGCACCAGAAGCTCCATCTCCGCCGTCACAGCCGTCAACCGGGTCTCATCCTCGCCATGCAGGCGCAGGGTTTCGTCCAGGCTTGCGCGGGCCCGGACCAGGTCCTGCTCCAGGGATTTGCGGCGGTCCTCGTTGTACTGGAGGGTCTGCTCCAGCCGGGAGACTTCCGCGCTCTTTGCGTAAAACTCGCTCTGGCGGGCATTGAAGGTATCCAGCGCCTGGGCTTGTGCGACCCGCAACTCGGCTTGTACGGATTCGATGTTGCGCAATTCGGCAAGCGCCGCCTCGACCGCCGTTTCACGTTCCGTGATGAGCGCCTGCTGGGCGAGCCGATCCTGTTCCACCTTGCGCCAGCGCAGTGCGATGAGCTCCGCTTCCAGCCGACGTTCCTCGGCCTTGAGCTCCTGGTACTTTTCCGCGGCGCGGGCCTGTCGTTGCAGATGCCCGAGTTGCTTCTCGAGCTCTTCGCGCACGTCGTTGACGCGGGCGAGATTTTCGTTGGTATGCCGGATGCGGTTCTCGGTTTCGCGGCGGCGTTCCTTGTACTTGGAGATCCCCGCGGCTTCCTCGAGGAAACCGCGCAGCTCCTCCGGTTTGGCCTCGATGACACGCGAAATCATGCCCTGTTCGATGACGGAGTAGCCGCCACGTGCACCCAGCCCGGTGCCCAGGAAGACATCGATGATGTCCTTGCGGCGGCAACGGCCACCATTGAGGAAATAGCCCGAGACGCCATCCCGCGCCACGGTGCGCTTGATGGAGATTTCCGCGAAGCTCGCATACGCGCCCCCGAGCGCCCCATCGGAGTTGTCGAAGATGATCTCGACGGAGGCCTGGCCCACGGGCTTGCGGGTGCTCGATCCGCTGAAAATCACATCCGCCATGGAATCGCCCCGGAGATGCTTCGCGGAGGATTCGCCCATGACCCACATCATCGCGTCGATGATGTTGGACTTGCCGCACCCGTTGGGGCCGACGATGCCGGTGAGATTTCCGGGCAGGTGGAGGGTCGTCGGATCCACGAAGGACTTGAAGCCGGCGAGC
>JBDLQR010000242.1:0-3133 GCA_039800485.1 Pseudomonadota bacterium | reverse complement strand
GTTCTCGATCGAAATCCCAAATGAAGCGCAGCTTCGGTGCAGTTGAGAATCACTGAACTAGCCTCAAATCATGGGTGGGGGATAGCTCTACCTTGCGCAGCCTTAATCTCATTTATACGGGTCTACTTTTCAGGTCTGGCGCTAGCTGAGGCGAGCGCTTTCGAATTACCCGTCGGTATATAGGGGGATAGGACCCAAACAACCCCCAGGGGTGGGGCATCAATTCATCCATCGCTTCCAGCGGGCAAGGACGCCGCGCTGCGCATCACGCTCGACCATGCGCACCTGCCACTGCTCGAAGGTCTCGAAGCTGTCGTCCACTGTGTAGACGCCCACCCAACTCCGCCGGCTGCTGCCGCGGTTGCACGGGAGTTGGCTTAACCACCGCAAGTATTCAGCGTTCACCGCGCAACTCCCGCACCAGGGTGACCAGTGCATCGAGAGGGATGGCGCCATCACGGGACATAGGCACGTCCCGCTTGCGGATCATCTCGGCCAACCGCAGCCGTTCGGAGGCGGTGATCTTCAAGGCATCAGCCAGCACATCAGGCGCGGCGATGGCATGGGGCACTGGGTCGCTCATGGTTTGGCGAAGAAGAAAGCGGCGGAACACCACACCCCGCCGCAGGACTGGTGTGCTCGATCACGCGGACCCGAGCACGAGGTGAGCAGGCCGCAGCACGGCAACGTCGGCGAAGTTGAAGACGCAGACCTCAGCCGCACCGCTAATGGCCTTCGAGTTGCTGTATTCATCCAGCACCACCTGGGCGCCACCGAAGTAGACCAGCGCCACTGCTGACGGGTCGAGCAGCAAATGGCGGCCTTCGGTCAAGTGCCGGGTGGTCACCACCGGCAGGCCGAGGATTCGATGGGCGCCGTCGATGTACTCAACAATCAGCTCACCGCCGTTGGGGTCTACCTGCGCCTTCAGAAGGTCCGCCAAGTCGGACGGGTGCAGCAACCACCTTGCAGCCGCCAGATCACCATCGGCGTCGGCGTAGTCCTTCACCATTGCCACCAGCTCGGTCAGCGTGGGAACAGCACCGGCGAAGGTTTCCGTGCCGATGCCCGGCACATTGATCAGGCCGAGCGGTTCATCATTAGCGCCGCTGCCCACCAGGAAGCCGGCTTCAAGCACTGCCGCGACGCACTGCTGCAGCTCACGCAGCACCGCGCCTTCGATGTCCTCACGGGCGCCGTTGCGAACGCGCCGGCTCAACCCCAGTCGGGCGGCGGCGCAGTGCGGCGTGGCGGTCACGCTGTCGATCGTGGCGTTGTCGGACGGTGCAGCCTCTCCCTCAGCAAGCCAACCACCGCTGCCGCCGCTGAACCGCGGGAAGGCCGCATCGCCAACACCGCTGACCTCGATGCGCTGGGCACCCATCTGCTCCAGCACCACCGCAGGACGGACCGCAGCGGCCACACGCTCCAGCTCGGTGGCTGATGCCAGCGCACCACCAGCAGCACTGCTGGCCACGTTCAGATCGCGCAGCATTCGGCCGTGGGGCACGACAGCACCACGGACCTGCGGCGATCCATAACGATCAGCGGCCAACTTGCTAAGGCCAGCCTCGTAGCTAGCGCCGTTCAGCAGCTCCAACAGTGAGAACTTGCCGGGCGGTTGCGGAGTAGATCGAGCGACCATGATCGTGCGGGCATTTGCCACAGTCTTAGAGCAGCGATCGTGCTCACTAGAGTGATCGTATCTACGCCGTTCCTGCTGTGTCTCCCGTTGATTGGTGCGGCACCACCGAGGCGTGCCAACTGCTTGGGATCAGCCGCAGCAGCCTGTATCGGCTACGCATGCAGCGGGTGTTGCTGCCCGGTGCACATTTCCACCGATCAGGTGTGACGTGCAACGGCGGCATCTTATGGAACGTGCCGGCTGTGCGGCTCGCCTTGATGGCCTGCTGTTGGGGCTAAGCGCCAGTAGCGCCGCGCCTGGGCAGAGCTGAGCGGATCCACCTCAGGCGGGCGCGAAGCATCATCGTCGGCTCGGATATTCCAACCGCCCGCGATCCATGATTCGCGGCGGTTATCAGCCTCGGTGTAGATCATCGTGCTGCTATTTCCTGAGTTCATTATCTCTGGGCGTTGGTGCATTGATAGCGGTGCCATCACGCCACCTCCTGGCGCTTCGGCCAGCTTGAATCGTCCTCATCCGCGTAGGCATCGGCGCCGGAGCCGATCACTCCCGGCTCTCGCCGGACCTCCACCAGCTCCAAGCCGGGGATCGCAACTGTCTGATAGGTGGCTCCTTGCAGCTCGGTAACCTCGGGGGGCTCGGCAGCCTTGCTGTGCAGTCGATCTCGGCGCCGAGGCGAATCTCGGCGCGAGTCGGCACTGGATCGGCGGGTGAGGGGGGCCGAGGTATGCCGAGGTGAACCTCGGCGCTCAGACTCCTTCTCTCGCAGTGCTGCCGAGGTTGTTGAGGTATCCGAGGCAGTTTGTGCTTCATACGAGGCTGCCGCAAAGGTGAAGCCTGTTCCGGCGCGGACTCTTTGGATCTCGCCCTCCTCAGCAAGCCGATACAGCGCCTCGCGAACTCGCGATGGATCCTTGCCATTGCCGCGGCCTTCCCACTTCAGACCCATCGCTTCCACCACTTCGCGGGACGTCAACCACCGGCCGCTCGCGGCGGCCAGTACCTCCAGCACTTCTCCCTGCGTGGTGGTCTGTCTGGATTCCCGTTTGGCTTGCTTGCTGGCCTCCTCAACCTGAGCAAGCCAATCGGTATAGGTTCCGACCTTGTGAAAACTCGGTGTTCCAGCGGTGCGGCTGACTACCCAGTCGAGCGGCTTGCCCGTGCGGCCTTCGCGCACCAATCGCCGTTGATCAGCCTCCTTGCAAGGCTTGCCGTTTGCATCCTCGACGTAGTGCAGCGTCAGAACGGTGTTGGCGGCACCAGCGATCGCGTTATGGCCGCTCAGAGCCTCTACACCCGTCAACCCAGCACTCTTATTGCAGTGGTGCACAAGCAACAGCGACCCCCCGGCATCTGTGACTGCCGCCTTTAGGTCGTAGATCACGGCGCCGATCTCAGGATCGTTCTCGCCGTGCGGCAACGCACGTGACACCGATCGCAGTGAGTCGATGATCACGACCACACCGGGGTGATTGGCGACATCGGCAA
>JBDLQR010000241.1:0-4361 GCA_039800485.1 Pseudomonadota bacterium | reverse complement strand
AGGCGGACAGCCGGAATCGACGGTCCGCTGTTTCTCGGCATGGATACCCATGCGCTTTCTGCGCCAGCACACGCCACCGCTCTGGAGGTGCTTGCCGCACATGACGCCGAGGTTCGCATCGCGCGTGACGATGAATTCACGCCTACTCCCGTGGTGTCGCACGCCATCCTCACCTGGAACCGCGGCCGTGAGCGGGGTCTGGCGGACGGGATTCTGATCACGCCTTCGCACAACCCGCCCCAGGATGGCGGTCTCAAGTACAACCCACCTCATGGGGGGCCAGCCGATACCGCCGCGACCAGCTGGATAGAGAGACGCGCCAACGAGTTGCTGGCGAGACCCGAGACGATCAAGCGCATGACGCTCGAGAATGCCCTGCGCACCGGACGTGTCCGCACCCATGATTACCTCGCGAGCTATGTCATGGATCTCGGTAATGCCATCGACTTCGAGGCCATTCGCGGTGCCGGCCTCAAACTCGCGGTGGACCCTCTGGGCGGCGCCGGCATGCGCTTCTGGCCAGCGTTGGCTGCGTATCATCGCTTTGAGCTCGATGTTTTCAATCCGGTGCTGGATCCGGCCTTCTGGTTTCTGCGTCGTGACTGGGACGGCCAGTTGCGCATGGACCCGTCCTCTCCGGCCGTGATGCAGGGCGTGGTGGAGCAGGCGGCAGACTATGACCTTGCACTTGCCTGTGATGCAGACCATGACCGGCATGGCATCGTCACCCGCTCCGGTGGTTTGTTGCCGTCCAATCACTATCTCGCTGCGGCCATCGATTACCTTTTGCAATCACGCGTGGAGTGGCCCGCAGGAGCCGGAATCGGCAAGACAATGGTCAGCAGCGCAATGATCGACCGGGTAGTGGCCAGGTACGGCCGACCTCTCTTCGAGGTTCCCGTGGGCTTCAAGTGGTTTGTCGAGGGACTGCAGACCGGCACACTCGTCTTCGGCGGCGAAGAGAGTGCGGGCGCCTCGTTCCTGCGCCGCAATGGCGAGCCGTGGACCACGGACAAGGATGGCATCCTGCTGTGCTTGCTGGCCGCGGAAATGACCGCAAAAACGGGCAAGGACCCGGCTGCACACTACGCTCGGCTGAGTGCTGAGCTTGGTGCCTCTTTCTATGCACGAGTGGATGCCCCGGTTACGGCGACGGGCAAGGCCCGCCTGCGCAGCTTGTCACCCGCAGCAGTCACCGCCACCCACCTTGCCGGTGCGCCGATCACCGCGAGTCATACAGTGGCGCCCGGGAATGGCGCGGCGCTCGGTGGTCTGAAGGTCGAGACCCGGGAAGGCTGGTTTGCTGCGCGTCCTTCCGGCACGGAAAACGTCTACAAGATCTACGCCGAGAGTTTCCGCGATGAGGAACACCTCGCAGCCTTGCAGGCCGAGGCGCAGGAACTGGTCGAGCGCGTGATCGCCGACTGAGTCCATTCGCGTGCCCGAGGTGGTGTGCCTCTGCGGCGCTGACTGAGGCGGCACGATTTACTCCGGGACCAGCCAATCCAGGCTGGTCCCACGCGTACCGGCCGGAACTTCCAGCGCCTGCGTCAGCCAGGGCAGGATGGTCTGCAGCTCCGTATCGAGCTGCCACGGCGGATTGATGACCAGCATTCCGGAACCCCGGAGACCACCACTCTCGGCCCCGCGCACCGCAAGCGCCACGCGAAGGATGCGGCGGATGCCGGTCGCCCTGATGCGATCCAGCATCCGGTCCGTTTCACGGCGCGCCAGCAACGGGTACCACAGAAGGTAAACGCCATTACTCCAGCGTTCATGGGCCTGCTGCAAGGCCTCGACCGTCTGGCGATAGTCGGATTTCAATTCATAGGAAGGGTCGATCAACACCACCCCGCGTTTTTCCGGCGGTGGCAAGTGCGCCTTCAAGGTCGCCCAGGCATCGTCCTGGATGACCCTGCAGCGTGGCTGATGCCCGAAGTGTTTCATCAGCAACGCATGGTCGGTGGGGTGCTTCTCGATGAGGAGCATCCGGTCCTGCGGGCGCATGAAGTGCCGCGCCAGGGCTGGGGAGCCCGGGTAGTGACGCAACTCTCCATCAGGGTTGAGATGGCGCACGGCCTCCAGCCAAGGTTCCACCAGTGTGGGGATATCGGCGCGCGCCAGGATGCGCGCAATGCCCTCCTGAAATTCCGCCACTTTGAGCGCCATGCCGGAGCGCAGATCGTAGTGGCCGGCCCCGGCATGTGCATCGATGTAGCAAAGGGCTGCCGGTTTGCGCTGCAGGGCGATCAGCGTGCGTGTCAGTACGAGATGCTTGAGGACATCCGCGTGATTGCCCGCATGGAATGCGTGTCGATAACTGAGCATTGGAAGCCTGCCGGGCCGCAATCGTTGATTCTGTTGCGTCGCACCAAGCGCGGCTGTGGCTTGCCGAGTGCACAGAGTGAAGTGTAACGTCCGCCGCACTGGCCTGGCCAACGCGCCTGCGCCAGGACACTGACCACGAATGAACCAGCAGGAGAAATCCACGATGAGTCTGCGCTTTGGCGTGCTTTGGCCGTTCCGTAACCCCGCTTTCGCACGCGTACCGTGGGAAATGCTCTACCGTGACCACCTTGACCTGATCGCTGACTCCGAAGCGATGGGTTATGACGATTGCTGGCTTACCGAACATCATTTTGTCGATGACGGCTATTCGCCTTCCTTGCTGCCGATCGCGGCGGCGGTTGCAGCGCGTACCTCACGCATCCGGATCGGTACCTTCCTCGTACTGCTTCCGCTGCACAACCCGGTGCGCATCGCAGAAGACACTGCCACCGTGGATGTCATCTCCAACGGCCGCTTCGAACTGGGCGTGGGCCTTGGCTACCGTCGCGAAGAATTCAACAACCAGGGCATCTCCCATACGGAGCGCGGGGCCCGTCTGCAGGAAGGCATCGGGCTCATCCAGCGACTGCTGAGCGGCGAGAGCGTGACCTTCGACGGCAAGTTCAGCAAGCTGAAAGACATCCGGATCGTGCCGCCCGCCATTCAGCGTCCGCATCCGCCGCTGTGGCTGGGGGCGATTGCGCCGAAAGCCATCGAGCGTGCGGCCAGGATGGGCTTCCACTTCCAGGCGGTGGGCTCAACCATGCTCGACAAGATCTACGACGACGCCCTGCGTGCCGCCGGCCGCAACCCGGAGAACTACAACATTGCACAGTTGCGTGCGGTGTTCGTTGCCCCGAGTCGGGAACAGGCCTGGGAACTCGCTGCACAACCGTTGCATCACATGGCGAGCTGCTATGCGCAGTGGTTTGCAGAGGCCAACGACAAGCCCGGTGATGACCAGGCGATGCAGGGCATCATCTCGCCGGAGGAGATGATCAAGAAACAGCACTTCAGCTTCTTCGGCGAAGATGCCATCGTCGGCACGCCCAAGGATGCCTGCGAAATGATCGCCGAATACACCAAGGCGGGCCGTGTGACGCACCTGGTGACTGCGCAGGCCCTGCCCGGGCTGGCGCCGCGACACATCCGGTCGAGCATGGAGCTGTTCGCGAAGGAAGTGGCGCCGAAGTTCAAGAGCTGAGTGTGAGCCGGCAGGGCCGTGGCCTACGGGCCGGCGGTCTCTGCCAGACCTGGTTACAACAAAGAAGACACCCTAGTGAGCCTGTACCGAGGTGCCCCAGCGGGCACCTCGGAAATTTTTGCCCTTCAGGGCTGATCCTTGCCCTCGCGGGTGCCGATATTTGCCACCCCATGGCCGGGTAGCACGAACTGATCGTGCGCAAGGCCGAGAACCGTTCCGGTTACGGGGCTGCGCAGTACGCGTTCTTCATCCCCAAGCAGATTGGCCAGCACGCCGACCACATCGCCCATGCGCACCTCCGCGCCCGGTTTCACGCGGCTCAGAAACAATCCACCGTCGGGCACCCTCAACCAGAGCGCATCCTGGAAGATTGCCTGCTCGCCCGTCGCCCGCGGGCGACCATCGCGCATGTCCATGCGCTGCATCAGTGCGGTGAGATGCCCGGTGACGGTAGCCACCGCTTCCGCCTGAACCGTCCCTGCCGCACCGAATTCCACGGCCACTGCTGTCACGCCGGCACGCGTTGCTGCACGCCTGAGCATGCGCCCGCTGCCGTCCTCCCACAGAACAGGGAGATCACCAAACAGCGCGGCGAAACGCCTCACCTCGGGGGTGCTGAGGTCGGCCCGCAAATGCGGTAGGTTGGTACGCGCCAGGGATGCTGTGTGCAGGTCGACGAGATAATCGCAATGTGGCTCGATCACGTTTGTGAAGAGCGCATGGGTGAGGCGACTGGCGTAGTCATCCCGAGGGTCTCCCGGGAAATACCGATTGATGTCGCGACGTTCGGGGGTTTCCCGCAAGCCTTGCATGAACGCCAGCCAGTTCG
>JBDLQR010000240.1:0-6989 GCA_039800485.1 Pseudomonadota bacterium | reverse complement strand
GCGCAATCCCTACGTGCCGACCTCGCACGCCAACGTGCGCTTCTTCATGGCGACGAAGCCAGGTGCCGAGCCGGTGTTCTGGTTCGGCGGCGGGTTTGACCTGACGCCCTATTACGGCTTCGACGAGGACGCCGTGCACTGGCACCAGGTCTCACGTGATGCCTGTGAGCCTTTCGGCGCTGCGGTGTATCCCCGTTTCAAACAATGGTGCGATGACTACTTCTACATCAAGCATCGCGATGAACACCGCGGCGTGGGTGGCCTGTTCTTCGACGACTTGAACGAATGGGGCTTCGAACAGAGCTTCGCATTCACCCGCAGTGTGGGAGATCACTACCTGCCGGCTTATCTGCCGATCGTGGCGCGGCGCAAGGATATGCCGCATGGAGAGCGCGAACGCGATTTTCAGCTCTACCGGCGCGGGCGCTACGTGGAGTTCAATCTGGTCTATGACCGAGGGACGATCTTCGGCTTGCAGACCGGAGGGCGCACCGAATCCATCCTCATGTCACTGCCGCCCAACGTCCGCTTTCGCTACAACTGGGCCCCCGCAGCGGGTACGCCAGAAGCGCGGCTCTATACCGACTTCATCAAGCCAAGGGATTGGCTGGGCCTTTCGGCCTGATATCGCCATCCTGATATCGAAACAGCGCTTCTGCGACGGCGCTCACGACAGAGGAGTCAGTGATCTCCGGCTGGATGGGCAGGCTGAGCAGGCCGCGCGCCAGGGTTTCTGACACGGACATCTGTCCACGCGCGTGATGTGCAAACGCGGGCTGCAGATGCAGTGGGGTCGCATAGTGAACCGCCGTCTCCTGAGCCGCATGTTCAAGCAGCCAGGCTCGAGCGCTGTCGCGTTCTTCCAGGGTGACGGCAAACTGGTGGTAGACACTGCCAGCAACCTCAGGCGGCAGAGCGCATGCCGAATCCGACAGCGCACGACGATATGCCTTGGCCAGAACCCGCCGCGCGGCATTGTCCGCATCGAGATGTGGCAACAGGACCGACAGCACCGCCGCCTGGATCTCATCCAGACGCGAGTTACCGCCGGGCGCCTCGCTGATGCGCGCAGCATCCCGCCAGCCGTGATTACGCAGCGCGTGCAGATGTGACGCCAGCGTTGCATCGCGGGTGACAATCGCACCCCCGTCACCGGGCGCGCCGAGATTCTTGGTCGGATAGAAGGAAAACGCCGCCGCATCGCCGAACGACCCCACCTTGCGACCTCGCCATTCCGCGCCATGCGCCTGCGCGCAATCCTCCAGCAGAAAAAGTCCATGCCGGGCCGCCAGCGCCGACCAGAGATCCATGTCGGCGGGAATGCCATGGAGATGAACCACCACGATTGCAGCCGTTGCCGGGCCGATCGCAGCCCGGACGCACGCAGAGTCGAGGTGGCGAGTCTGTGCATCGACATCCACCAGCACTGGCACCGCACCGGCCTGAACCACCGCGGCAGCCGTGCCTGCCGCGGTGAGGCTGGGGACGATCACTTCATCCCCGGGGCCGATGCCAGCGGCGCGCAAGGCGAGCGCCAACGCGTCCGTGCCCGAATTCACCCCCACGCACTGGGCAACGCCCAGATACTCCGCGAAGGCCTGTTCAAAGCTGGCGACCGCAGGACCGAGCACGAAACGACCACGCGCGAACACCTCGGCAATGGCCGCCATGATCTCCTCGGATTGACGCGCGAAGCGGCGCGCCGGATCAGCCTGAGGTCGCGCCATGTTCAAACATCAGCCCCGGTTGAGGGGTATCGAAGTAACGAACGTCGGCATAGCGCTGCGATGAGGCAACCATCAGGACCGCATCAGGAGAAAAGTCCCGCGCGCGCAGCCAGACACCGGGCTCCAGGGTGAGCAACTGCTCAGGACCCCCAAGCACCAGCGACATCTGTTCCTCCCCGTTGTCGAGGTCGAGAGTCACCTGCCCTCCGAGCACTACCAATGCCTGGTGCGCGCTTACCGCATGGCAGGCACGCACGGCATCGGGCGGACACCGGGAAATGAAAAAAACCCGTGCGGGCTGAAACCGCAGCGCGCCGCCTTCCTCGAAGGCATGCAGCATGCCTCGCGCGTCGGCATGCGTAGGCAGCAGATGCCCGGTCACGCCTTTCATGGCGTACTGATCACTGCCACTCCCGGCACTGTCGAGGTGTCCAGGTGTGAGCGCCAGCCGGAGGGGAGGTTGTCGATAAACCATTTCACGCCGGATTCCTCACTCCATCCTTGTACCTCATCAAGAGTGGCATTGCTGAGCAGCAGTGTCGCGGCGGGCGCGAGGCAGTGGCGCACGGCAGCTGCATAGCGTTGCCAGTCGGCCGGAGAATTGCCGTGCATGTCGAATAGCACCAGATCGAAGCGGCGGGCTGTAGTGGCCATGAAATGCACGGCATCATCCACGACTACCTGCACATCGAGACCCGCAAGATTCTGCGCGGCGCCGCGATCCACATGATCCACCGTCGTCACCCGGCATCCGAGTGTCGCGAGCATGGCGCCCAATTTGCCGCGTGAAGTGCCGATTTCCAGCACTTGACGGCCGACAAAGGGCCGCGCATGCGTGATGAGATTACGGGCATGCCGGGGTGGTGTGGTCCAGCCTGGAATGCCCCATTGCCCATGACCTCCGAGCCATTGGAATCTCTCCAGTGCATCAGGTGCGGGCTGCGTGAAGATCACGCCCTCTGCGGACAGACGCTCGAAGTGGGGGTTGTGGCGCCGGAACGCATTGCCGAAGTGATAGCCCCAGGCGTGACCGAGGTCTCCTTTGTGACCATGGTCGATGAAGGTTTGAAACGCGCGGGCGAAGGGAAACTCGTGCAACGGAATGGGCACCGCATCGAGTTGCTGGAAGGCTGCAGCGATCACCCCCTGCTCACACATGTGCTTGCGTCCGTCATGGTCATGGGCAAGCGGCTGTTTGCCGAGAATCTTCGCAATGGCCGGTAGATAGCGTCGGCCCGGGGGCAATGAGGCCAGCCCGGAATAGAAACGTTTGACCGGATCGACATGGTGCGCGTAGCGCCCATGAATGGCTTTCAGCGCAGAACGATCGTCCTGCGAAAGGCGCGGCCCATCCGCGCCCCGTTGCCAGTATTCGAACCAACCCGGTCGCCCGGTGATGACCATGTCCCCGTCCAGAATCCACTCCGGGCCGTGCGGGCGGACGCGTTCCGGAAACCATTTCCACCAGTAGCCATAGCGATCCGGGGTGCATCCTGCTGCCTCGAGTCGATCGGCGAGCCAGGGGTTGTCTGTTGGTGTTACAGGCCACCATTCCACCGGTTGCGTGGCCCAGGCCAGAATGTTGCGCGCGCGGGGCGCGCTGATGCCCTCGCTGCACAGACAGTAGTCCACGGAATCCCCGAAGAGCCGCGTGGCCTGGCCAATTGCGGCCCGGGTGACCTCATCATCCAGCCCATCACCCTTGATCCAGCGGATGACGGGCCGGGCGCCGCGTGCAAACCGGCGCCCCCCCGACTGGCTGGCACGCAGATCCTCATCGCTGAGGCGCGCCGCGCGGGTTAGTGGAGATGATCGAAGCCACATGCGCCTAGCAGCGGCGCATGACGCCGGTTCTTGAATGACACCTGCTCCGCCGAACCCCGGAGGTGTCAGCGTCCGGGGAGCACGCAGGCGATGGCATCCCCGATGTATTCACGGGTGCGGGCGTCCACATCCGTGCCGCCCGTGGCATGTACCCGGTTCACCAGCGCCGAGAACCCCACGGTCAGTGCAAGCTCCATGATCTGGGCTTCCGAGAAGTGTTCCTTGAGGGCTGCGAACAGGGCGTCATCCACCCGGTTCTCGCGGGTGAGGATCTCGGAGTAGCGAATCACCAGGCGATCGACGTCATCAAAACTCCTGCACGCCTCAGGCTCGTGCAGCAATGCCATCTCATCCTTCGTCAAGCCGACACTCAGACCGAGCATCACATGCGTGGGGATTCAATAGTGGCAGGAGTTGACCTGTGACGCGCGCAGATAGGCAAGTTCGCGGTGGCGAGGGGACAGCGCGCACGCCGGTCCGTACAGCGCCTCCACGATCATCGCAAAGCCTTCCAGGGCCTTGGGATTGTTGGCGAACATCTTCATCACATTGAAGACGGGAAAACCCATCGCTTCGAAACGGGCATAAATGGCCTGCACTTCCGGGGGTGCGGCAGCGGGTTCGATCAGCGGCAGTCTGGCCATGCGAATGTCCTCGTGGCAGCGCGGAAGAGCGCCAATCCGAGCCTATAATGACCCCCCGTTTCCCACAAGCCGGAATCCGTGTGATGACCGAGCCGCGAATCTCACTGCCCAGTATCGATACGCTGCTGAAAACGTCCGAAGGCCAAACGCTGCTCGACCAGCACGGCCATCTCCCGGTCGTGGCTGCGCTGCGTGAAGTCTGTGAAGAATCGCGCCTTGCAGGAGGGGCGGCAGACCCGGGGCATGTGATCCCGGCGCTGCTCAGCCGGGCGAGCGCCTTGCTGGAAGCCGCGGCGCGGCCGAGTCTGCGGCCTGTGTTCAATCTCACCGGCACGGTGCTGCATACCAATCTTGGCCGGGCACCTTTGCCCACGGCAGCCATTGCTGCGATCAGTGCTGTGGCTGGCGCGGCCAGCAACCTGGAATACGACCTCGTGCAAGGCCGGCGCGGGGATCGGGACAGTCATGTAGAAGCGCTCATCTGCCGCATCACGGGCGCTGAAGCCGCCACGGTGGTGAACAACAATGCGGCTGCCGTGATGGCGGTGCTCGCGGCACTCGCACGGCGTCGGGAAGTGATCGTCTCGCGCGGAGAGCTGGTGGAGATCGGCGGATCGTTTCGCGTGCCGGATGTGATGGCGACTGCTGGTGCGAAGCTGCGCGAAGTCGGCACTACAAACCGCGCACATTTGCGCGATTTTGAGGCGGCTATCGGCCCCTCCACAGCGCTGCTGATGAAAATCCACCCGAGCAACTACCGCATCGAGGGCTTTACGGCTGCGGTGCCGGAAGCCGAACTGGCAGCCCTGGGTCGCAGGCACGACATTCCGTTCGTGAACGATCTCGGCAGTGGCACGCTCATCGATTTCCGCAACCTCGGTCTGCCGCACGAACCCACCGTGCAGGAGGCCCTGGCCGCGGGGGCGGATCTCGTGACTTTCAGTGGCGACAAACTCCTTGGCGGGCCGCAGGCCGGCTTCATCGCGGGCCGGCGCGATCTGGTACGGCGAATCAAGAAGCATCCCATTGTGCGCGCCCTGCGTGTGGACAAGCTGATCCTGGCTGCGCTGGAGACCACCTTGAGGCTCTACGGTGATCCGGCACGCGCCCGTGCCGGTATTCCGGCACTGCGCCTGTTGTCCCGTCCCACCTCATCGATCGCGGCCGCTGCCGAGCGCCTTCTGCCCCCTGTGCAGCAGGCAACGATCGCAATCGGCACGGTCAGCGTGCAGCCCTGTGCCAGCCAGATTGGCAGCGGTGCCCTGCCGGTCGATCTCCTGCCCAGTCATGCGCTGGTCGTCACGCCACGACGCCGGGGTGGCAAGGCCGTGGAGCAACTCGCAGCACGCTTTCGCGCGTTGCCCACACCCGTGATCGGGCGTATCCACCAGGGCGCGCTGCATCTGGATCTGCGCTGTCTGGAGGAAAAGGACGAGCCGGCCTTCCTCGCCCAGCTCAGCCTGCTGTCCGAGGTCACCCCCGCATGATCGTGGCCACCGCTGGCCATGTCGATCATGGCAAGACCACCCTCATTCGCGCCCTGACCGGCGTCGAAACCGATCGCCTTCCTGAGGAGCAGGCACGTGGCATGACCATCGATCTCGGTTTTGCCTATCTGGAAGTGCCCGACAGCCCGGACATCATCGGTTTCGTGGACGTGCCCGGGCATGAGCGCTTCGTGCGCAACATGCTCGCCGGCGTGGCCGGCATCGACTTTGCGCTGCTGGTGATTGCCGCGGATGACGGTCCCATGCCGCAGACTCGCGAACACCTCGCGATTCTGGAGTTGCTGGGCATCTCGCAAGGGGCCGTCGCCCTGACCAAGGTGGACCGCGTGGACGCGGACCGCACCGCCGAAGTCCGCGCGGAAATCGAGGCGATGCTCGCACCTACGCCCCTCGCTGACAGTCCCGTGATTGCAGTGGCTGCGATGCATGGCTTGGGCGTCGAGGCGCTGAAGTCGATTCTGGTGACGGCACAAACCCGACAGTCACAGGTGAACACCTCGTCCGCGGGACACTTCCGGCTCGCCATTGATCGACGCTTTGTGCTGGACGGTGCCGGGCGTGTGGTCACCGGCACTGTCTACTCCGGAGAGATCTTGCCCGGAGATGCTCTGCACATCGCACCCTCCAAGCTCGAGGTGCGCGTGCGTTCGCTGCATGCCCAGAATCGTGCGAGTCCCCGTGCCCAGGCTGGCCAACGCTGCGGAGTCAACCTCGCGGGGGCGGACTTGCGCCGTCAGGAGATTCATCGCGGAGACTGGCTCGTGTCCCCGGCGCTGGCGTCCACCAGCACACGCCTTGGCGTGCAGCTGCGTCTGGCAAGAGGCGAAAGCAGTGCATTGAAGGAGGGCACGCCGGTCCATGTGCATCTGGGTGCCAGCGATCTGGGTGCGCGGGTCGCACTGCTGGAGGGCACCTCACTCGCACCCGGTGAGCAGCGGTTTGCCCAACTGATTCTTGAGGGCCCGTGTCTGGCGGTGCGTGGTGACCGTTTCGTACTGCGGGATCAGTCAGCCCAACGCACGATTGCCGGCGGTGAGGTGCTCGAAGCCGTGCCCTGGCCGGGCAAACTCTCGCGTGCCCGACGGGTGGGCTTGCTGGAGGCGCTTGCACTGAGGGACCCGGTGGAACGTTTGCGCGCACTGGCCGCGGATCAGGCGGAGGGGGTTTGTCCGCTGTGGCTGGCCCGCAATGACAATCTGCTGGCGACGGACCTGAACCGGCTGACGGATGATCCGCACTACGGGCAGGTGACGCTCGCACGCGAAGGGGCCCGCCTGTTGGAAACC
>JBDLQR010000239.1:0-4825 GCA_039800485.1 Pseudomonadota bacterium | reverse complement strand
AGAAGCTGCGTGACTCGCCGCGTTTTCGGGATGTGGTGCTTGAATTCCTGGAGTTCGTGCGAGGGGCCGAGCTCATCATCCACAACGCGCCGTTTGATGTGGGATTCATCAATCATGAGCTGGCGTTGCTGGGGGATGCCTGGGGACGCCTTGAAGACTACTGCACGGTCTTCGATACCTTGAGGATGGCGCGTGAGCGCCATCCCGGGCAGCGCAACAGTCTGGATGCGCTGTGCCGGCGCTACGAAGTGGACAATGCCCACCGCGAGCTCCACGGCGCATTGCTGGACGCCGAGCTGCTGGCCGACGTTTATCTGGCCATGACCGGGGGGCAGAGTGCCCTCGGTCTGGATAGCGCGCTCTCCATGACGCCGGAGCAGCGACTGACGGAGGTTACCGGGCAGCCGATCACGGGCAGAACTCCGCGCGTACTGCGGGCCGCCCCCGACGAACTGGCGGCCCATGCCGTACGTCTGGCCGCGATCAGGAAGACCAGCGGCGGCTCGCTGGTCTGGGAGGGTGAAATCGAGGGTAACGGCTGAGCGGCCGCCCCGTGCGGGGCGGGCCGTTCAGAACCGGGCGTGTCGAGGGTTCAGTGGGCAGACGCGGTGGCCAGCATCTTCTGAAGTTCGCCGCGCTGGTAGAGATCCAGCACGATATCGCAACCGCCCACCAGTTCTCCCCCGATGAACAATTGCGGGAAGGTCGGCCACTGCGAGAAGGCCGGCAGGTGCTGGCGGATTTCCGGCTGCGCCAGCACGTCCACTGAATGGTAGCTGGCACCGCAGGCCTGGAGCGCCTGCGCTGTTCGCATCGAGAATCCGCACTGGGGGAACTGCGGCGTGCCCTTCATGAAGAGCACGACCGGGTGGCTGTCCAGCATGGCCTGTATTTTCTGGTTGATGTCCATGTTGCGTCCTCGCGAAGGATTGAAAGATGTCCATAGTCTAGGGGAGGGCGCCTGACGATAAAACGTGCGCAGCGTGGGGAATACCCGCGCCCGGGGGGCTGAGTGCTTGAATGTTCCAGAGGCCTCCAACACAATGCCGGGCTTGTTCGTGAGCATTCACGATCGATCCGTCTAACAGGGAGATAACTCGATGAATCCATTGGACAGTCTGGGCGGCACTGTGGCCGCGGGTGTGGTTCTCTCCATCATCCTCGCCTACGTGGCCAAGGCCCTCGCCGGGGTTTGATGAGCTGGCGTGGCTGCGGCCCGTGCATTGACTGAAAGACAAGAAAAACCGGAGGAGAGATGATTGACATTGATTTCCTGATCCGCTGGATACACATCGTCGTAGGCGTCATGTGGATCGGCCTGCTCTACTTCTTCAATTTCGTGCAGGTGCCGGCGCTGGCCCAAGCCAATGCCGAAGCGGGCAGTGGCGGCCCGGGTCCGGCCGCGATCACCAAATACGTCGCGCCCCGTGCCCTGTTCTGGTTCCGCTATGCGGCGCTGGTGACCTGGCTGTCCGGCGCCTGGTATCTGCAGTCGGCCCCCCAGTACTCCCTCCACGGCGTGTTTACCTTGGGCTTGATGGGTGAAACCGTCAATTTCCAGCACACCCTCATGGGCATGGGCGCGTGGCTGGGCACCATCATGCTGTTGAATGTGTGGGGACTGATCTGGCCCAACCAGAAGAAGATCCTGGGCATCGTGCAGGCTACCGACGCCGAGAAAGCCTCGGCACGGCGGGTAGCCTTCCTTGCTTCGCGAACGAACACCATGCTCTCCATCCCCATGTTGATGTTCATGCAGGCCTCCAATCACAAACTGCCGTTTTTCATGTAAACGGCCAGGCGCAGGTTGCCCCCGCCTCCGGGTCCGGCCTTCAGGTCGGGCCCGGTGATGCGGTCCCGGGCGGACCTCGTTTCCAAGCCCCGGGTTCTTCATCGTGTCCACCCGTCATTTCCTCAGTCTTTTCGACCTCACCCGGGCAGAGCTGCTTCGGGTCCTGGGGCGCGCCACCGAGCTGAAACAGCTGAGAGCGAAGGGGCAACGCCCGCAGATCTTCCAGCACCGCGTGCTGGCCATGATTTTCGAGAAAGCCTCGACCCGCACAAGGGTCTCGTTCGAGACCGCCATGGCAGAATCGGGGGGCTCAGCCATTTTCCTTTCCCCCGCCGACACCCAGCTCGGTCGAGGCGAACCGGTGGAAGACACCGCCCGCGTGCTGTCGAAAATGTGTGATGCCGTGATGGCGCGCACTTTTTCCCATGACACGCTTGAGCGCCTGGCGGCTGCTGCCGACATTCCCGTCATCAATGCACTGACCGACCGCCTGCATCCCTGCCAGGTGCTGGCTGATCTTCAGACTTTTTTCGAGCACAGGGGCGACATCACCGGCCGCAAGGTTGCGTGGGTGGGTGACGGCAACAACATGTGCAACACCTATATTGAGGCGGCGCAGCTGTTCGGCTTTGAACTGGCCATTGCCACACCGCGCGAGTTTCAGCCCAAGGTCGAGGACTACCTCAAGGGCGAGGCCCGACTGCTGCTGACAGAGGACCCACGCGCGGCCGTAGCGGGGGCCGACCTGGTTGTCACCGACGTCTGGATCAGCATGGGACACGAGTCGGAAGCCGCCGCCCGCCTTGAATGCTTCAAGGGCTATCAGGTCAACGCCGACCTGATGTCGAAGGCAAAGCCTGACGCTCTTTTCATGCACTGCCTGCCCGCACATCGCGGGGAGGAAGTCTCGGCGGAGGTGCTCGACCACCCGCAGAGCGTGGTCTGGGACGAGGCCGGCAACCGGCTGCATGCACAGAAAGCCTTGCTCGACTTTCTCATCAACGGATGAGATGAGGATCCTGCTGAGCAATGACGATGGCTACAACGCGCCCGGCTTGATCGCGCTGGCGCAGGCCTTGAGACAAATTGCCGAAGTGATCGTGGTGGCGCCGGAGCGCAACCGCAGCGGCGCGAGCAACTCCCTGACCCTTGATCGTCCACTGCACGTGAACCGCATGGAGGAGGGGGTCTATGCCGTGGACGGCACGCCCGCGGACTGCGTCAACCTGGCCCTGACGGGCGCCGTGGATGCGCGGCCAGATTTGGTGCTCTCGGGCATCAATGCCGGTGAGAACCTGGGCGAAGATGTGCTTTATTCCGGAACCGTCGCGGCGGCGATGGAGGGCGCACTGCTCGGCCTTCCCGCGATCGCGATTTCCCAGGTCGCGCATGTTGAGCCGGTGGACTACCGCAACGCGGTCAACGTTGCGCTCGAGCTGGTGCGTGGCTGTGCTCGCGAGCCACTCGTCCCCGGCACCTTGCTCAACGTGAACGTTCCCCAGAGTGGCCAAAGCCCCCAACCACAACTGACCCGGCTCGGGCGCCGGCATCGGGATACGGTTGCGGTCCGTCAGGAGGATCCACGGCGCCGACCGGTGTTCTGGCTGGGACCGATAGGTTCGCCCGGCGCGGACGCGGGGCCTGGCACTGATTTCCACGCAGTGAGCGAGGGCTACGCGTCGATCACCCCGATTCATACCGATCTGACCGCCTACAGCCAGCTCGAAGACATCGGGACCTGGCTGCGGGTGGCAGCCAGGGGCGCGGAGTGAACCAGGACCCTAATGGCATAGGTCTCACTTCCCAGCGGGTGCGCAACCGGCTCGTGGAGCAGTTGCGCGGCATGGGCATCGTCTCCGAGACGGTACTTGAACTGGTGCGCACGATCCCCCGGCATCTTTTCGTGGACGAGGCGCTGGCCAGCAGGGCCTACGAGAACACAGCACTGCCGATCGGCTATGGCCAGACCATCTCGCAGCCTTACATCGTGGCGGCGATGACCGAATTGCTCTTGTCCACCGGGCCGCTCGGGCGCGTATTGGAAATCGGCAGCGGCTGCGGATACCAGACAGCATTGCTCTCCCGCCTGGCCGGCACGGTCTACAGCATCGAACGTATCGCCGGCTTGGCCAACCGTTTGCCGGAGCGATTGCAGAGCCTTGGCATCCACAATGTCCATGTCGCGCACGGTGATGGGCGGGACGGCTGGATCGCCGCCGCGCCTTTCGATGCCATTCTGGTCGCTGCTGCCGCACCCGATGTCCCCGCGCCATTGCTCGGGCAATTGGCGGCTGGAGGGCGTATGGTCATGCCGGTCGGCCCACCGGGTGAGCAGACCTTGATGCTCTGGCGACGCACGCCGGAGGGTTACCTGGAAGAGACAATCCAGCGGGTAAGTTTCGTCCCCCTGGTCGAAGGAGTCAGCTGAGTGATGGGCATCTCAAGGATTCGCTTCGGAGTCGCACTCACTGTTGCCCTGTTGCTGCAGGCCTGCTCAACGCAATCCCCCGCGCCCATCGAGGCGCCGGGCCAGAAGCAGGTTTCTCCCGCCGTTGCCCCCTCGGTCAAGTCGGCCCCGGCGGCCAAACAGGCCCCTTCCAGTCAGCCGATGGTCAGGAATGGTCGTTATACGGTGCAGAGTGGCGATACCCTGCATGCCATCGCCTGGCGGCTCGGGGTGGACCATCGCAGGATCATCGAGTGGAACGCGCTCCGGAATCCTGATCGCATCATGGTTGGACAGAGCCTCATCGTGGCGCCACCTTCGTCTGCACCGCAGGCTTCACGCCCCCCGACACCAGTCGCGCCCGCTGCACCGACGCTACCCCCGGAATCTCCTGCGCCGGCCCTTGCGGCCCCGCCTGCCGCCGCCGACAGCCGAGGCCGCTGGGTATGGCCTGCCGATGGCAAGGCGCGTCGCTCGGTCTCCGCCACCGGTTCCTCCGGCTTGCAGATTCGCGGCAAGCGTGGGCAGCAGGTAAAGGCGGCTGCGGCGGGTGAAGTGGTCTACAGCGGAAGCGGTCTGAGAGGTTA
>JBDLQR010000238.1:0-6459 GCA_039800485.1 Pseudomonadota bacterium | reverse complement strand
ACCCGGGCCAGGAGATCATCGCCCGCCTGAAATATCGCGGCGAGGTCAAATCCCGCCTTCTGATCGGCACCAGCGATGAGGAAATCCTCGAGGGGGAGAAATTCTCCGCCAGTCCGGAGGCCCCGACAGCCGGCCAGGTGCTCGCCTGTGTGCGCGATCCTGCCGGCCGTAGCCATCTGCTTGCGGTGGTGGACCTGGGCGCCTTGAACGGCGGCCTCATCACGGCGATGCCTCCGGCACGCACCGTCCATTTCGAGCGCCCACCTTACTGGCAAGACTGACGGGGTGTCCCCTTACATCCCCGCCTGGTGGCTGCCCGGTCCCCACTTGCCCACACTCTGGGCGGCGCGTGGTCGCCCGGCGCCCCCCATTGCGGCGCACCCTGAACGCCTTGAACTGCCCGATGGTGACTTTGTGGATCTGGTCTGGGCCGGCAACGATTCGGGTCCCTTGGTCGTCGTATTACATGGCCTCGAGGGCAGTTTCGCATCACCCTATGCAAGACGCGTGATGCACGCGGTTGCGTCGCGTGGCTGGGGCGCCTGCTTGCTGCAGTTCAGGGGCTGCAGCGGGGTACCGAATCGGCTTGCGCGCTGTTACCACTCCGGTGATACAGGTGATCTCGATTTTCTGGTGACCACCTTGCGCAGCCGTTGGCCTGACCGTGCCTTGTGTGTGGTGGGTTACTCGATGGGTGGCAATGTGCTGCTGAAGTGGTTGGGCGAGCACGGCAGTGCCGCACCGGTGCACGCGGCCGCGGCAGTCTCCGTACCCTTTGAACTTGCAGCAGCGGCGCAGCGCCTGAATGAAGGCTTCTCGCGTGTCTACCAGGCGCACCTGCTGGCGAGCCTGCGCATGAGTCTGGACCGCAAATTCGCAACGCATGACCTGCCCTTCTCACGGCATGAGCTCGCCCGGGTTCGCACCTTCCATGAGTACGACGATCGCGTCACGGCCCCCCTGCACGGCTTTGCCGGAGCCGACGACTACTACGCTCGCGCAAGCTCGCGCCAGTTCATCCCCGGCATTCGCATACCGACCCTCATCCTGCATGCCCGCGACGATCCCTTCCTGCCTGAACGGGCCATTCCGCAAGCGCATGAGTGCCCTTCCTCGGTCTCGCTGGAAGTCCCGGCGCGCGGGGGGCATGTGGGCTTCATCACCGATCCGTTGCCGGGCCTGACGCGTCCGTGGCTGGAAGAACGGATCGTGGCTTTTCTGGGCAGCGTTCATATGCCGGGAACGGGCGCAGTGGAAGCCTCCGGAGCGGGCTAGAATGTCGGGGTCACCGTCCCGGAGAGACGCCTTGAAAGCCTTGCTGTTGCAAAGACGCCTGCCCTTCGTGCTCATCACGCTGTGGTGTGCCGCCCTGCTCGGCTTCGGGTACTACCTGCAATTCGCACAAGGCCTCACACCCTGCCCGCTTTGCGTGTTCCAGCGCCTCGCTTTTTTTGGCGTCCTGGTGCTGGCACTGCCAGGTGCCCTGTTCGGGCCGCGCAAGCCGGGCGCGCAAATCTTGAACTTCCTGCTGGCGCTTACCGCGGGTGTGGGTGCTGCGATCGCCGGGCGCCAGGTCTGGCTGCAGCATCTGCCGGCAGACCGTATTCCCGAATGTGGTCCCGGCCTCGATTTTCTGCTCGAAACCTCTCCATTGACCGAAACCATCAAGACGGTTCTGCGCGGGAGTGGTGACTGTGCCAAGGTTGACTGGACGTTCCTTGGACTTTCGATCGCCGAATGGTCGCTGATCAATTTCCTGGCCTTGATGGCACTTGCGCTCGTTTGTTTGTTCCTGCGTCGGCAGTGACCAGGCGCCGAGTGGCGCGAACCTGCTGTCAGCCCAACCGAAAAGGACCTCCTGATGCCCATACCTCTCACTGCTCGCGCACAAGCTCTCGCCCCTGCTCCAGCACCTTGGGTTGTACGGGGCCTCATGGCCACGCTTGCATGTCTTTTCGTGGCCTTGCAACCAAGCCTCGCCTTGGCCGGCGGACCGGTGTTCTCGCACATGACCTTGAATGGCATCACCGCGGTGGGATTGTCGGTCGAGGATGTGGTGCCGGAGCTCGCGCCCTACGGCATGACGGCAGAAACGCTTGGAGCGACCGTGGCAAACCGGCTGGAGTCCGCCGGGCTGCCGGTGGTGGACGCAGCCGAGGCCGCGCAGAACCCGATGGCTGCGCTGCTGCGTGTACGCATCATCACCAACCGGAATGCGCAGGGTTTCTACCACCTGTCGGTGAAGCTTGAGGTGCGCAAGAAGATTCCGCTGGGCAACCCGGCCGGCGGTTTCATCTCCGAGGCCATCTGGTCCTCGGCCGATAACGGCGTGATGCTCGCCAATGAGACTGAAAAAATTGATGCGCTGCTGAAGACCCAGCTCGACGGCTTCATTGCGGACTTCACGGCGCAGAACGCGGCGCAATGAACCGCCTGTGGGCGGGCAGCAGGGCTGCCATCCACTACCCGGGGTGTTCACCTTTGCGCGCAGCGCTCTGACGCGCCGCCTTTACCTGGGCTTCCACCACTGCGAGCGCGCTCATGTTGACCACACGACGCACCGAGGCCGCGGGCGGCAGGATGTGGGCTGAGTAGCGCAAACCACTGAGGATGGGCCCCACGGCAACACCCTCGCCCAGCACCGTGAGCAGGTGCATGGCAATGTTGGCCGCATCGAGCGTCGGCATCACCAGCACATTCGCCGCATCCTGCAGGGGAGAATCATTCACGGCGCCGCGGCGCACCGCCGCCAGCAAAGCGGAGTCCGCCTGCATCTCCCCGTCCACCTCCAGCTGTGGGCTGTGGGCGCGCACGAGCGACAAGGCCTCACGCACCTTGCGACTGGAAGGCGTATCCCCGTTGCCGAAATTGGAATGGGACAACAGCGCCACACTGGGCTTCATGCCGAAGCGGCGCGCGCAGTCCGCCGCAGCGAGCGCGATGTTGGCAAGCGTCGTGGCATCCGGCTCCGCATGCACATGAGTGTCCCCGATGACATAAGTGCCCTTGCGCAGCACCAGCACACTGAGCGCTGCAAGCGCACGTCCTTCTTCCACACCCAGCAGTTCGACCAGATGATGGAGGTGATCCTGATACTGACCGGTCAGTCCGCAAAGCAGGGCATCGCCATCGCCTCGTCGAAGATACATCGCGCCGATGACCGTCGAGTGGGTACGCAGCATGCGCCGCGAATCAGCGGGCGTCATGCCGCGCCGTTGCATCAGGGCGTGATAGTCGGTCCAGTACTCCCGGAAGCGATGGTCGCTTTCCGGATTCACGATTTCAAAGTCGACTCCGGGCTTGAGGCGTAGCCCGAGACTGCTGATGCGTTGTTCGATTACCGCGGGGCGACCGATGAGGATAGGTTGGGCGAGTCGATCATCCACTACCGCCTGCACCGCCCTGAGGACCGTGGTTTCCTCGCCTTCGGCATAGACCAGACGTTTGCGATCGGCCTTGGCCCGCTGAAACAGCGGCTTCATCAAGAGCAGGGACTGGAACACAAACTTCCCGAGCTGGTCGCGGTAAGCCTCCAGATCCTCGATGGGCCGCGTCGCGACCCCGCTCTCCATGGCGGCCTTTGCCACCGCAGGTGCGAGCGTGGTGACGAGTCTCGGGTCGAAGGGCTTGGGAATGAGATATTCACGGCCAAAGGTCAGTGCTTCATCCGCGTACGCAGCCGCTACCACTTCGGAAGGTTCCTGCATGGTCAATTCAGCGAGTGCGGTCACGCAGGCGAGCTTCATCTCCTCGGTGATGGTGGTGGCCCCCACATCCAGCGCGCCGCGGAAGATGTAGGGAAAGCACAGGACGTTGTTCACCTGATTGGGATAATCGGAGCGGCCGGTCGCCACGATTGCATCATCACGCGCCGCGTGGACTTCCTCCGGCATGATCTCGGGCGTCGGATTGGCCAGCGCAAGAATGATCGGTCGGGCCGCCATGGTCTTCACCATCTCGCCCGTGAGCACGGCCGGCGCGGAAAGTCCGAGGAAAATGTCCGCATCCCGGATCACTTCGCCCAGCGTGCGCATGTCGGTGGCGCGGGCGTAATACGCCTTGTGCTCATCCATGCGGTCCGTGCGACCTTCGTACACCACGCCCAGCACATCAGTGACGACGATGTGGTCGCGGGGCAGGCCCAGGGATTCGAGCAGACGCAGGCAGGCCAGCGCTGCAGCACCTGCGCCAGAGGTCACCAGGCGCACGTCCTCGATGCGCTTGCCCACCAGGCGTAGTGCATTGCTGATGGCCGCAGCGGCGATGATCGCCGTGCCGTGCTGGTCATCATGGAACACCGGGATGTTGACACGCTCGCGCAGCTTGCGCTCGACATAAAAGCACTCGGGGGCCTTGATGTCCTCGAGATTGATACCGCCGAAGGTAGGAGCCAGGCTTGCGATCACATCCACCAGACGATCCGGATCCTGCTCATCGATCTCGATATCGAAGACGTCGATGCCGGCGAATTTCTTGAACAGCACCGCCTTGCCTTCCATGACCGGCTTGGCAGCGAGCGGGCCGATGTTGCCCAGACCCAGCACGGCCGTTCCATTGGTGACCACCCCCACCAGATTTGCCCGATTGGTATAGAGCGCGGCCTCCGAAGGATTGTCGGCAATCGCAAGGCAGGGCACCGCCACCCCCGGGGAGTAGGCCAGCGCCAGATCACTCTGGTTGGCCAGCGGCTTGGTCGGCGTGATTTCAGTTTTGCCGGCCCGGGGCAAGGCGTGATAGTCGAGGGCGGCCTTGTCGAAGAGTTCACTCATACCATCAAACCTCTTTCATCCGGGGTGGGATTCCGCTTCACTGGAAGGGCATGCCGGGCGGCATGCGGCCCTTGAGTCCACGCATCATGGCCTGGAGTCCGCCCTTCTTGCTCACCTTCTTCATCATGCGTTGCATCTGGTCGAATTGCTTGAGCAGGCGGTTCACATCCTGGACCTGGGTACCTGAACCATCCGCGATGCGTTTCTTGCGCGAGGCTTTGATGATGGCGGGGAACAGCTTTTCCTGCGGGGTCATGGAGTCGATGATGGCCGCCAGGCGAATCATTTCCCGGTCGTTCACGCGGCTCTTGATGTGCTCGGGCAGCTCCGCGGTACCGGGCAGCTTGCCCATCAGGGCCGAGAGTCCGCCCATGTTGCGCATCTGTTCGAGCTGCTCGCGAAAATCCTGCAGATCGAAACCTTTGCCCTTGCTCAGCTTGGCTGCCACCTTGGCAGCCTGCTCGCGGTCCACCTTCTGCTCGACTTCCTCGATGAGTGAGAGCACATCACCCATGCCGAGAATGCGTGAAGCGACCCGGTCCGGATGGAAGGGTTCCAGTGCATGGGTCTTTTCGCCCACACCCATGAACTTGATCGGTTTGCCCGTCACCTGACGCACCGACAGCGCGGCACCACCACGGGCATCACCATCGGTCTTGGTCAGGATGACGCCCGTCAGAGGGAGTGCATCGTTGAACGCCTGCGCCGTGCGCACGGCGTCCTGCCCCATCATGGAGTCGATCACGAACAGGGTTTCACGCGGATGTATCGCGGCGTGCAGGGACCTGATTTCGTCCATCATCGAATCATCGATATGCAGCCGGCCGGCGGTATCGATGATGAGTACATCCTTGAGTTCGCGGCGGGCTTGCGCCAAGGCTGCCTCGGCAATCGCCAACGCCGAGGCTCCGGGTGCGCTCGGATAGCACTCCACGCCGACTTCCTCGGCCAGCACGCGCAGCTGTTCGATGGCGGCCGGTCGGTAGATGTCGCAGCTCACCATGGCGACGGTCTTGCGCTCCTGTTCGCGCAGACGCCGCGCGAGCTTGGCCGCGCTGGTGGTCTTGCCCGAGCCCTGAAGACCCGCCAGCAGGATGACCACCGGCGGCTCGGCCGCGAAATCCAGCCCCTGCCCCGCCTCACCCATCATGGCGGTGAGCTCGTCGCGCACCACTCGAATCAGGGCCTGACCCGGCGTCAGGGTACCGATGACCTCCTGACCGAGGGCACGGGCACGCACCTGCTCCATGAAGGTCTTGACCACGGGCAAGGCGACATCGGCCTCGAGCAGCGCCATACGCACTTCGCGCAGGGTGGCGTCGATGTTTTCCTCGCTCAGGCGCCCCTGCCCGCGCAGTTTCTTGACGACGTTACTGAGGCGTTCGCTGAGATTCTGGAACATCTGGAAACTCCACCCTGTGGGTCGGGTTGAAACTGGAATCGTCCCGCTGACGGGATATGCCCATACTATAATGCCAAGGCCGACCCGCGGGCAGCGCATGCGACTGCCAGGGTGGCCCCCGCCTTCCCAGGATGCCTGACATGGAACTCACCACCCTACTCATCCTCTTGGCCAGCATGGTGGCAACCATCATCTGCAGCGGCATGTTCTCTGCCGCGGAGACCTCGATGATGGCGCTCAACCGTTACCGGTTGCGGCACCTTGCGGAGAAGAAACATCGCGGGGCCA
>JBDLQR010000237.1:0-6419 GCA_039800485.1 Pseudomonadota bacterium | reverse complement strand
ACCGCGAACACCAGCGCCCGTTGGATCGTGGGATGTTCAAGCAGCCTGCGCTCGACCTCGAGCGGCGAAATTTTCTCTCCTCCCCGGTTGATCACATCGTCCATACGACCGTGCAACCAGACATATCCATCCTGATCAATTTCCGCCAGATCGCCGGTGTGGTACCAACCGTCCCGGAACCTGTCGGCAGTCATTTCGTGAGAGCCTTCATAGCCGGCGACCACGAGGGGGCCACGCACTAGCAGCTCTCCCCGCTGGCCGGGGCGGAGGAAACGGCGTCCCTGCTCGTCCATGAGTGCGATGTCATCGTCCGGGGTGACTCCCACTGACCCGGGCTTGCGCCGCCAGTTGGGAGGATTCGACGTAATAGTCCCTGTCTCGGTGGAACTCAAAGATTCCACAACCGGCACTCCCAGATGGCTCTCCAGGGCGAGCAGCGCCTTGACCGGAAGCGGTGCTGAACCGGACCGTGCGAATCGAAGTCCATGTACGACGGAGCGGTTCTCAATCCATGACAGGATATTCAGTTGATGGGTGGTCCCGGCGGTGTACCAGGTGGGCCGCAGCCTCTGGAGACAATCGATGAAGACATGCTCGGTGACATTGTTCGGGCAGATCACGCTGCCTCCCGCGAGCAAGGGACCCAAAAGTCCCGAATTGATACCGTGCAGGTAGTAAAGCGGCATCAGGTTGAGACAGCGGTCACTTGCGCGCAAATCAAGCAGACGCCTTGATTTGTCAGCGCGCGCCACCAGCTGCTGATGGGTGATAGGCACCAGCTTGGCTTGTGCCGTGCTTCCTGATGTTCGCATCAGGAGCGCGATAGCGGACGGCGAGGGTGGTCTCCATTCTTGGCGGGCGCACGGGGTCAGCCCGGCCAATGACATTCGCAGAATGGGGATCTCCAGATTTCGCGCTGCTTGCGCGAGCGATACCTCACTGCCGGGCGCCACGATTACCGCTGCGACCCCTGCTTCCTGCAGCAGCTCGACTGACTCCCTTTCGGAAACTCCAAGTTCCAAGGGCATGGTGATCGCCGAGCAGGTGACCGCCAGCGTAAAGACTGTCATCTCCAGACCAGTGGGCAACGCAAGCACGATGCGATGATCTGACTGGATGCCAGCCCTGCGCAGCTCCGCTTGAACCGCATCGACGAGTGACAGCAGCCTCGAAAAATCGAGCGCACCACCCTCGGGTGCAAGCAGGGCAATGGCGTTGGGCTGCCGTGAGGCCAGCACCTCAAGCGCGTCGTAGAGAGATCCAGGTTCCATGGGCTTGCTGGCGGAGTGCATCACTCAATGACCAAACCCGGACCGGCCACGGTCACGAAAGCCCGGCGCGATTGGGGGGAAGGCAAGAGGCGGTTTCCTCATGATGTCTTTTCCGCACTGTGTCTGAGCTAGCCTGCCTTCCTGTAGGAGCCGTGAATGATTTTCAGGGGTTGAAGATCTTTCGGCGGAGGCGTCTCGTCGGGTAATCCGAGCGGCACGATGGTGACGGGCAAAATACCGTCCGGGATACCAAGCAAGTCTCGAATACCCTGGAGAAGCCTTGGTTCGGCAGGAGTCTGGGCCGAAAGATAGACCGTCCCCAAGCCGCGGCTGTGTGCGGCCAGCATCAGGTAGGCGGTTGCCATCAGGCCATTTTCGAGATGCCGATCGTTGGACTTCCCCAGATTGACGCACACGACGATTGCCAACGGCACGGTCCGCAGCATGTCTGCCTTGAACGCCTTCTTGGTTGGAGGACAGCAGTCGTCCTTGAGAGTGGCCAAGGCGTTCAGTGTCGCGCGGTCATCCACGACCACAAACTCCCACGGTTGCCCATTCATTGATGACGGTGCGTGGCGAGCGAGGTCCAGCAGTTCCCGCACCACGGAGTCGGGCACCGGGGCAGGTAGAAATCGTCGGATTGATCGGCGTCCAACAAGGGCGGTGTCTATGTTCATCAGCGTTTCTTCGGGTGACGCGCGGAGTGTAGGGTTGAAAGTTGCTCAGAGGTTGATGAAATCATGGACCAGCTCATCGAGATCCGCTGGAGAATCGACCACTGCCGCGGCCTCCGCGGGCAGGCTGCCGGGGCGAACCCCGTCACACATGCAATGCAGGACTGGCCCTTGCCTGATCAGGCCCTGGTCTATCGCCTTGAGTGTGCCAGCAAGCGCCATCAAGCCGCTTCGCGCCACATACTGGCCGTCCCTGATGGTGTGGAAGAGTCCCTGTTCTCTGATGTAGCCCATGGTTTTCGGCGTGATGTAACGCTCAAACTCTCGCCAATTGATTGTCACCATGTCCCCATGGCTCTCTTCGAGCATTCGCTGGAAGGCGGGGAAAGTGCCAAATGAATGGTCTGGATTGTGATCAAAAAGAGTAGGAACAATCAGTTCACTGGTAAGGGGGAAGACTGTTTTCTTCCATTTCTGATACATGAAACAGTTGGCTTCCTGCTGTACTCCGATGAACCGGGGAACGTGCTTCAATTGACCTGCCAGTTCGGCCTCGAAGAGGGTGTCGTAGATTGCAAGAGGGCCGAAGCCTGCGCTGATTGTCTGCGTGATTGCCTCGAACTCGAGATTGTTCTCCAGCATGTAATCGAGCAGGAAAAGGCCTCGCACAGAGAGTGCCTCGGAGCGCCATGAAAAATCGGGGACCATCGGGTCATGGCCCAAGGCTTTCTGGGCGCGGTGACTGAAGTCCAGTGCAATCTCCCGATTCTTCTGGGCATCCCGGACACCGATCAGCCAGTGCCCAAGTCCCTTCGAGAATATCCGGCCATCGAGCGCGGAAACATTCACCTGGGGATTGAAACTGAAAGTCTTGATGCCTGCTTGCCGGGCATACAGGGTCAGCGCTTCGCCAAGATTGCCTCCGGATGAGAAGCAGATGTGGCGGTAACCCAATTTCATGCAGTGTGCTACCGTCACTGCGGCCACCAGCGATTCGAACGTGTGACTTGCCATGCCGGATGTTTCGTCCAGCATGTAGATGGGCACACCTCTGTAGTCCATCAGCTGCACCACGGAGATCTCTTCGCGAATGGTCGCGGCCGCGATCTCACTGGCATCGAGGGTCAGACCGTTGTGCCCGTGGTAGCGCAGGAGAACACTCTGGGCCGCGCGCATTCCATTGGCCATCGCCAGCGTGGGCAAAGGATCAATTAGCTGGTTCTTCACATCGGCAAATCCGTGTCACACATTCCTGCAGCCAGATCATTCGTCTCTTGGCAGTCCTTCCCGGACCCCTCCTTGCGGGTTGCTGCGAAGTGCCAACCCGCAGCCCCCTTATGGTCTCCGATGTTGGTGCGGAGTCTGCCTGATGCAAACAGATAGCGGATGGAATAGAGGGAGCTTGAGCGCAGCGTGCGGTACGTTCATCGTCATGCGCCCAGTCTGCGCACGAACTGGACCAGCTTCCAGGCACGGGATCGCTTGATGGCCTGCAGTTCACCCGCCAGGCGTTTTTCTGAATCGGTGACCTCTTGCAGTATCCGGGCGTTCTCCTTCCGCTCTGCAATCATCCTGAGGCGCTGATGGCCAGCGACCACTCCTGCCTCGAAAGCCACGCGCATGAGCGCCTCGACGCAGCGCGCATCGCTCGACGCAGCGCTTGCAGCGGCGGCAAGCACCCGGGCTCGGAGTTCCTGCGCGGAAAACCGCTGCCGAGGATCAAGCAGGAGCAATCGCTCAAAAAGCGCCTGCACAAAGCCAAAGTCCGGAAACCTCAAGGTGAGTTCGGAATGATCCCGGCGCTGTCGGTGTAATTCTGGTTCCACGAATTCGTGCTCGAACCACTGAATGACGTCCGCCTGCGCGGGAACCTCCAGCAGGGTGGCGAGGTTCTGCAGGCAGATGCCCGGTTTCTCCATCATCTCGGCATGCCGCACCAGGAGACTCTGCTCCTGGGCCAGATCGGCAATCGCTCGGCGGTAGTATTCATACCAGAGCAGCAGGGTGTAACGGATGTCACCACCCAGGATGTGAAAGTCAGGATTGTGCTGATGGCGCCGCTGCTGTGACAGCGCCACTTCCAGCGGGCTGCGCACGATGTGGACAATCCGTACTTGTCCAAGCCCGGCGGATTCGATTGCAGAACGCCAGAAGGGCAGGGTGAGGCACAGTCGTGGATCCTTCAATGCCCAGCGAGGAGCATCGCCGTAATGCTTGCGAAGGACTTCCACTGCCTGCTTTGCAAGGGACGCGACTGCGGCCGGGTCTGTTGCGGGCTGGTCCTGCGGTGGTGGCGCATCCCAGCTTCCCCCCATCGCCCGCAGCAGGCGATTGTTGATTGAGACGACCTCCCAATTCTCGAAGAATCCCTTCTCGTTGCCTTGTGCGGACCTGCGCTTCGACTGACCGAGCGCGAAGCCCAGGGCTTCCAGCCCCGCAGTAATGGTCGAGGTGCCGGATCGGTGCATCCCCAGTACCAGCACGCCCTGCTGGGCGACTGAACTCACGTCTGCTCCCCTAACGTCTCTTCGCGTACGGTGATGGCACTCTTCATGGCGCTCATGCTCGAGTCGATATTCTCGCGCAATTGGTGTTCATTGACCTTTTAGATACAGATTCGGAGCCAGCATAGCCTGATTAAGCGAAGGCACAAAACTGTATGCCGGCATCGTCATCCCGCCGCATCACACACCCCGGTTTTAGAAAGGTAGGTCGCCGATCCTGTGTTTTTCGGCGACGGTTCCTCTCGGCCAGACTTCAATAACTGACCGTACTAATCCTGGAGAGGATGTCGATTCGATCTCGCTATCCACCACCATGCAAATTATCCAGTATTCTCCATTGTCGCCCTGGCGTGCCCCATTTGTGTGCGTGTTTCTATCTCGATTTCCGTCCGAGGGTTATGGAAGGGCTTGAGCGTTGCAGCGGCCGCCGCGGTGCGCTAGGTTCATTCGGGAATGGATTCCCCGCCCCCACCGGAGGCTGCGCCATGCCCGAATACGCCCTGTATTTGCTTCTCGCTGCTGGTCCTGTTTTCGGGATCTTCATGTGGCTGGAATGGCGCGCGCAGCAACGGGTGTCCAGTCCGGACAGCTCCCGTTACACGCTGGTTGATACCGCAAGTAACCTGACGCTCGCCAGCCTGTTCGAGCTTGTGCAAGACCTGTGGTACATCGTGTTGATCCCGCTGTATCAATGGTTCTACCAGTTCCGGCTGATGACGATCGAAACTACCGTCGTGTCGGTGCTGTTGCTGGTGGTGTTACACGACTTTCTCTACTACTGGTCCCACCGCGCGCATCATCGTATCCGGCTCCTGTGGGCGGCTCACGTCACGCATCACTCTTCTCCACGCTACAACCTGTCCACCGCGTTGCGGCAGAACATCACCTACCCACTGGTCGCCACGTGGGCGATCTGGCTACCGCTCGTGCTCATTGGCTTTGATCCGATAACGGTTATTTTTGTGGTTGCGATCAATCTTTTTTACCAGTTCTTTGTGCACACCCAGATGGTCGACAAGCTCGGCCCGCTGGAGTGGCTTTTAAGTACACCCTCGCATCACCGGGTGCATCACGGGCGTAACCCGCAATACATCGACCGTAACTACGGCGGAATCTTCATCATCTGGGATCGCATCTTCGGCACTTTCACCCCGGAGGAAGAAGCGGTCGACTACGGCATTACGCATCAAGTGAATACGCATAATCCGATCAAGTTGATTTTCCATGAGTGGGTTTCAGTATTTCGCAGCGCGATGCGAAGCGGCCTGACGCACAGGCAACGCCTGGATTACCTGTTCAAACCGCCAGGATGGCAGCCAAGCGAACAGCCTGTGGAGCGATAGCCCAGCGGCAAAAGCGGCTCCCGCCTTACCGGGGTTGCCGTCAGAAACCGTAGAAACGCTGGAAATCCATCCAGCCGATGAGCCACCCCAGCGAGCAGAACCAGAGCACTATCGTGGTGAACCAGGTCACGGCCAGCATCAGCCGGAAGTATTCCTGACGCCGCAAGGCGAGCAGCACCCAGAACATGAACCAGGCGAGACCCCACAAGAGCCAGTTGAAGCCGAGGATATAAGCCTCGCTCTTGAAGGTGTAGAACGCGAAGGGAATGACATTCAGGGCGACGAAGAGGCAATACCAACCGAATGCGCGCTGATCCTCCACCCCGCGATAGAGGTTGAAGCCCATCCACCAGTAGGTGATTGCGAACAGCAAGGTCTGGGAGCCGTAGAGGGCGCTGCCTCCTACCAGCCAGGCGTGAAAGGCAACTGCAGTGGCGATGACTGCCGCCAGCACGTTGAACACTGCGGCGTCACGTGTATCTGCCTTGCCCGAAAAGCTCAGCAGATTGACTGCCAGCACGCCCGAGATGAAAAGGCCAGCCATCCCAAGCGGGAGGTTACCGGGTGCCAGTGCCATGGGAACTCCTTTGCAACAGGGGGGATGAGGCGAGCCTGAGGCCTCGAATT
>JBDLQR010000236.1:0-7531 GCA_039800485.1 Pseudomonadota bacterium | reverse complement strand
GGACTCATCGTAGCCGGGCACAGGCTCACCCCGCTGAATGATTGGATAGTCATCCAGCGCAATACCGATGTTCTCCATGCGCAAGCCCGTGACACCGGAACGCCCCACCGCGGCCAGGATGCGGCCCCAGTTGGGATCACTGGCGAACAATGCGGTCTTGACCAGCGGGGATTCGGCCACCGCATAGGCGGCTTTGAGGCAGTCGGCCTCCGACGCTCCTCCACTGACCTCAACACTGACAAGCTTGGTCGCGCCCTCACCGTCGCGCACGATGGCCCGGGCGAGCGTCTTGAAAACTGCTTCCACAGCGCCGCGAGCCGCGTCCCAATGCTTGCCATCCGGCTCGATGGCGCCCGTCGCCAGGCTGCCCGTCGCAATCAGCATGCAGCTGTCGTTGGTCGAGGTATCACCGTCGATCGTGATGCGATTGAAGGAGCGATCGCTCACTTCGCGCACCATCTGCGCGACTGCCTTGGCACTGAGCGGCAGATCTGTCGCCACGAAGGCCAGCATCGTCGCCATGTCCGGCTTGATCATGCCGGCCCCCTTGGCGATCCCTGTCACGGTATAAGTACTGCCATCCAGGGTGACCTGCGCGCTGCTGTATTTGGGGAAGGTGTCGGTTGTCATGATCGCAGCTGCAGCGTCGGACCACGCTTGCGTCGCCAAGGCGGAGATTGCCATCGGCAACGCCGCGACGATCTTCTCCGCGGGCAGACGCTGGCCTATGACTCCGGTGGAAAAAGGCAGCACGGCCTCCTCCGCACACCCCAGCTGCCGGGCGCCGGCAGCGCAAACGGCACGCGCATCCACGAAGCCTTGTTCACCGGTGCCGGCGTTTGCGTTACCCGAATTGATGATCAGCAGGCGAGGCGTCGAGCGGGCCAGGTGGTCCCGGCAGATCGTGACCGGCGCGGCGCAGAACACATTGCGCGTGAACACACCGGCGCTACGGGCGCCCTCTGCCACTTCAATCACGCAGAGATCAATCTTGCCGGCCTTGCGCACCCCGGCGGAGGCAGTCGCGAGGCGAATCCCTGCGATCGGCAGGGCGTTTTCCGGAACCGGGGTTTCAGTCGTATTCGTCATGTGCGTCACCTGCGTGCGTGTTCAGGCAAGCTGCCCGTGGCAGTGCTTGTACTTCTTGCCGGACCCGCATGGGCAGGGGTCGTTGCGACCGACCTTCTCACCCTGGCGTACGACAGGCGCCTGCGCCGGTGCGGCGCGCGGCACAGGCGGTGGCTCACTGGCCAGCGCGCTGACCGCTGTTTCATGGACTTCCTGCTGCTTGACCGTTGCTTCGCGCCGCCGTTCTTCTTCCAGCGCCTCCACATCCTCCCGCGCGCGAACCTCGACCCGGCACAGGATGGCCACCACTTCCCGCATCAGGCTCTGCAGCATCTTGGCGAACATGTCGAAGGATTCGCGCTTGTATTCCTGCTTGGGATCTTTCTGTGCATATCCGCGCAGGTGTATCCCTTGACGCAGTTGATCCATCGCGGCGAGATGTTCCTTCCAGTGCCCATCCAGCACCTGCAGCATCACCGCCCGCTCGAACTGGCGCATGACTTCCGCACCGACCTGCGCTTCCTTGGCGGCATAGTGCTCTTCGATCTCGCGCAGCACCCGGCTGCGAATCTCGTCTTCGGAAAGATCCCCGTTTTCCTTCAGCCACTCGTCCACGGCAATGTGCATGCCGAAATCTTCCCGCAGGGTGGCTACAAGACTTTCGATGTTCCAGTTCTCATGAAAACTCTGCGGAGGGATGCAGCCATCAATCACCTCGTTGACGACATCATGGCGTATGCCCTTGATGTTCTCCGAGATGTCATCCGCCTCCATGAGGTCGCGGCGCTGCTCGTAGACATGCTTGCGCTGGTCATTGGCAACATTGTCGAATTCGAGCAACTGTTTGCGGATATCGAAGTTGCGCCCCTCGACCTTGCGCTGCGCATTCTCTATGGCGCGGGTCACCCAGGGGTGCTCGATGGCTTCGCCTTCCTGCATGCCGAGCTTCTGCATGAGGCCCGCCACACGATCGGAGGCAAAAATCCGCATCAGGTTGTCTTCCAGTGACAGGTAGAAACGGCTGGACCCCGGATCTCCCTGACGTCCGGAACGCCCGCGAAGCTGGTTGTCTATACGCCGGGACTCATGGCGCTCGGTGCCGACGATGTGCAGGCCGCCGGCAGTGAGTACTTCGTCATGACGCTTTTTCCACGCCTCGACCACGGCGGCGCGGGCTGCTTCGTCAGCCTCCTCGCCCAGGGTTTGCAGCTCGGCCTCCAGACTGCCACCCAGCACGATGTCGGTCCCTCGCCCCGCCATGTTGGTCGCCACGGTCACCGTGCCGGGCCGACCGGCCTGGGCAATGATGTGGGCTTCCTTCTCATGGAACTTGGCATTCAGCACCTGGTGCTGGATCCCGGCATTGGTGAGCAGTGAGGACAGCAACTCGGAACTTTCGATGGACGCGGTGCCGACCAGGACTGGCTGGTGGCGGGCCAGGCATTCACGGATGTCTTCGACGATGGCGTTGTATTTCTCCGTGGCGGTGAGAAAGACGACATCGCCCATGTCATTGCGAACCATGGGTCTGTGGGTCGGGATGACGACAACCTCGAGACCATAGATCTGCTGAAACTCGTAGGCTTCGGTGTCTGCCGTCCCCGTCATGCCCGAGAGTTTCTCGAACAGCCGGAAGTAGTTCTGGTAGGTGATCGAAGCCAGGGTCTGGTTCTCGGTCTGGATGGGCACCCCTTCCTTGGCTTCGACCGCCTGATGCAGACCTTCTGACCAGCGTCGTCCCGGCATGGTACGGCCCGTGAACTCGTCCACGATCACGACCTGCTTGTCCTTCACCACGTAGTCCACGTCACGCGCAAACAATGCATGCGCACGCAGGGCCGCATTGATGTGATGCATCAGCTGGATGTTGTTCACGGAGTAGAGGCTGTCGCCTTCGGCCAGCATCCCGTGTTCGCTCAGCAGCTGCTCCACGTGTTCGTGGCCTGCCTCGGTGAGATGGACCTGGCGCGCCTTCTCGTCCACGAAATAATCGCCGTCACCCTCTTCCTCCTGCTGGCGCTGGAGGCGGGGGATGATCTGGTTCACACGCACATAGAGTTCGCTGCGGTCATCCGTGGGTCCGGAAATGATGAGAGGCGTGCGGGCCTCATCGATCAGGATTGAGTCAACCTCGTCCACGATGGCGTAGAACAGATCGCGCTGCACGCGCTGCTCCTTGGCAAAGGCCATGTTGTCGCGCAGGTAGTCAAAGCCGAATTCGTTGTTGGTGCCATAGGTGATATCCGCGGCATAGGCCCGCTGGCGCTCCTCGCCCGACATGCCTGAAAGCACCACGCCTACCGACAGACCCAGGAAGCGGTAAATGCGGCCTATCCACTCCGCATCGCGACGGGCGAGGTAGTCGTTGACGGTCACCACATGCACGCCCCGCCCGGCCAGGGCGTTGAGGTAGGCCGGCAGGGTTGCCACCAGGGTCTTGCCTTCACCCGTGCGCATTTCGGCGATCCGCCCCTCATGCAGCACCATGCCGCCGATCAGCTGGACATCGAAGTGGCGCATGTTCAGTACCCGCTTGCCCGCCTCGCGGACCACCGCGAAAGCCTCTGGCAGGAGACTGTCGAGAGTCGCCCCTTCAGCCACGCGCTGCCGGAATTCTGCGGTGCGACCCGCCAGGGCCTCGTCAGTCAAGGCCGAGACGGTCGGCTCCAGCGCGTTGATCGCCTCCACCGTCTTGCGCATCTTGCGTATGAGGCGCTCATTGCGGCTGCCGAAGAAGAAGCGCAGCACACGGCGGCTGAGGGATAATGAACTGTCGGTCATGGAATCCTCTGAAGGTTGGAGGCTTCTTGGCTGAAGGAAAGCGCGCGGGACACGGGATGTGGCATCGTGGCCCTGAGAACGCCGCATAGTGTAGCAAAGAGGCTGGCCCGGCCGACCCCACCGCCTGCTGGAACATCATGACTGATTCGGGAAAATCGCCTCGCAAACTGACCGAAGTGATGGCGCGGGACACCACGCTGAGCCAGCTGTTGCGCACGGCTCGTGAGCTCAAGACCCTGCAAGCCCTGTTGGACGAGCGGATGGGCGCCGGCTTTGCAGCCAACTGCAAGGTGGCCGCCCTGCGCGCCGACGGAACGCTGGTGCTGGTTGCGCGTTCCCCGGTGTGGGCCAGTCGCCTGCGTTACCTTGGCAATGAGCTGGTGAAATGGGCAGAACAGGTGCCCGAGCTCGCCAGCATCAGGGGTGTGCACGTTCAGGTGAGGAAGGATCCCGTGTAGCCGGGCATACCCGTGACCGGGTGGGCCCGACGGTGTTGCCATCAGGCCGCCGCGAGTGCTGGGGTTCCTGGCGGCTCAGAGCGCCGGGATAGGCTGCATGTAGGAGATGGGCACGTCCTTGTCTGAAGAGAACGTCACCGACTCCCAGGCACCACGCGTGGACAGCAGCTTGCGCAACAGCTGGTTGTTGAGCTGATGGCCCGACTTGTAGCCATGGAAAGCGCCGATGAGGCTGTGCCCCAGCAGATACAGATCCCCGATGGCATCCAGAATCTTGTGTTTGACGAACTCGTCCTCATAGCGCAGGCCATCTTCGTTGAGGATCCGGTAATCGTCCACGACCACGGCATTGTCCAGACTCCCGCCGAGTGCGAGGTTCTGGCCACGCAGCCATTCCACATCCCGCATGAAGCCGAAGGTACGGGCCCGGCTGACTTCCTTCACGAATGAAGTGGTGGAGAAGTCGATCTCGGCGTCTTTGCGGGCCAGCTGGAAAAAGGGGTGATCAAACTCGATGGCAAACGAGACCTTGAAGCCGTTGAAGGGCTCGAAACGTGCCCACTTGTCACCGTCGCGCACCTCGATGGATTTCTTGATGCGCACGAAGCGCTTGGGTGCGTCCTGCTCCTGGTAACCGGCGGACTGGATCAGAAAGACGAAGGGACCCGCGCTGCCGTCCATGATCGGCACCTCAGGCGCGCTCAGGTCAACGATGGCGTTGTCGATGCCGAGTCCCGCAAAAGCGGAAAGCAGATGTTCCACGGTGGAGATTCTGGCCCCGTTGTGGACCAGGCTGGTCGAGAGACTGGTATCGCCGACATATTCGGCGCGGGCCGGGATTTCCACGACCGGATCCATGTCGACCCGGCGGAAAGTGATGCCGGTATCAGGACCCGAAGGCTTGAGAGTGACAAAGATCTTGCGGCCTGTGTGCAGGCCCACGCCCGTGGCGCGGATGACGTTCTTCAGCGTTCTTTGTTTGAGCATTGATTCCCCGCTTCCCCCATCCCCCAGGCTGGGGCGGGGCCGATGGTAACACACGGCCGCCGACCCAGGTAAGCCAAGCGCATCAAGGCCTTACCCTCCCCCGAGGGGCTGGACAGGGCCTTGCCGGCAAGGTCATGCGGCCGTTCCGCCAGCCTGCAATCAGTCCGCCTGGCGGCGCAGGAACGCCGGGATATCCAGATAGTCGGTCTTGGGCAGGGACTCGGGTGGATCTATCCGGTTGCGCTTGGCAACGGGCTTTTCCGGCTTCTCGGGCGGCGCCACGGCGTCGGCCTCGGGCTCGGTCTTGCGGCTGATGACGGTGATGTTCTCGGCACGCGGTGCAGATTCGCGCACTGGCTCACGCACCGCTTCGCGCTGGCGGCTCTCCTGGTAGGAGGCGCGACTCTCCGGCGCCTTGGTCTCACCAGGCTTGCCGAGGTCACTGCCGATGCCGGTGGCCACCACGGTGACCCTGACCTCGCCTTCCATGTGGTCATCGATGACGGTGCCCACGACCACCGTGGCGTTGTCGGAGGCAAAACGGCGCACGGTCTCGCCCACTTCCTCGAACTCACCCATGGTGATGTCCGAACCGGACGTGATGTTGACGAGAATGCCGCGCGCACCGGCCAGGTTGATGTCCTCCAGCAGGGGACTGGACACCGCCGCCTCGGCGGCATCGCGTGCGCGTGAGGGCCCTTTGCCACGGCCCGAGCCCATCATGGCCATGCCCATCTCGGACATCACGGTGCGGACGTCGGCAAAGTCCACGTTGATGAGGCCGGGGCAGGTGATGAGTTCAGCAATCCCCTGCACTGCACCGAGCAGCACATCGTTTGCGGCCTTGAATGCGTTCAGGAGGCTGATGTCACGCCCGAGCACGCTCAGCAGTTTCTCGTTGGGGATGGTGATGAGCGAGTCGACGTACTGAGTCAATTCGCGAATACCCTGGTTCGCGATCTCCATGCGCTTGCGGCCTTCGAACGGGAAAGGCCGCGTGACCACTGCGACGGTCAGCACGCCCATCTCCTTGGCGATCTGCGCGACCACGGGTGCTGCACCGGTGCCGGTGCCACCCCCCATGCCGGCGGTGATGAACACCATGTCGGCTCCATCGAGCACGTCGCTGATGCGATCGCGGTCTTCAAGTGCCGCCTGGCGCCCGATGTCCGGGTTGGCCCCCGCGCCCAATCCTTTGGTGATATCGCCCCCGAGCTGCAGCACGGTCTTGACCGAGGAACTGCGCAAGGCCTGGGAATCGGTGTTGGCACACACGAATTCCACACCCTCGATTTGCGCCGTCAGCATGTGCTGCACGGCATTGCCGCCACCACCGCCTATTCCGATGACCTTGATGACCGCACTCTGACCATAGGCATCCATCAACTCGAACATGAATCTAGCCCTCCGTACCGCTCCGGCGGCCCGACAACATCTGTCGCGACTTCCGGACCAGACTTTGTAAGTTCGTTACCAGCATTGCAATTCTTGCGGGAGATCCTTGCAAAGCAGAACCTCCTCACCATCCATCACCCTTGTCCCGGGCTTGATTTTTTTCTAGAAATGTCCCTGAAACCAGTTTTTCATCCGCTCCCACACGCCAGCCGAGGTGTCGAGCCGCGCCTTGTGTCCCGTGCTGCGCGCCGTCTCACTGCCGAACAGCAGCAGCCCGACGCCAGTGGCGTAGATCGGATTGCGCACCACATCCACCAGTCCGGTCACGTACTGGGGGACTCCCAATCGCACCGGCATGTTGAACACCTCCTCCGCCAATTCGATTGCACCATCCATCTTGGAGGCACCGCCCGTCAGCACGATGCCGGCCACGAGGAGGTTGTCGAACCCGCTGCGTTTGAGTTCCGCGTGCACGAGATCGAACAGCTCCTCATAGCGTGGCTCAACAACCTCGGCGAGACGCTGGCGTTCCAGGCGTCGCGGCGGTCGTTCACCCACACTGGGCACTTCTATCGATTCTTCTGGATTCGCGAGCTGGGTAAGCGCGCAGGCGTATTTTATTTTGAGGTCTTCGGCGTGGTGCGTGGGTGTACGCAGCGTGACGGCGATGTCGTTGGTGACCTGGTCGCCTGCGACCGGAATCACCGCCGAGTAGTGAATCGCGCCATTCACGAAAACCGCGATGTCCGTGGTACCGCCCCCGATATCACACAGACACACCCCAAGGTCCTTCTCATCCTCCGTCAGTACGGCGTAGGACGACGCCAGTTGCTGAAGGATAA
>JBDLQR010000235.1:0-5921 GCA_039800485.1 Pseudomonadota bacterium | reverse complement strand
ACGGTGCCATGGCCTTGCAGTCCGCACGGGACGTCTACACCCGGCGGCAGGAAGGCGTGTCCCTCTGGGTGGTGCGTGCCGATCAGATTATCGCTTCTGATCCCGGCCAGAAAGCCGAGCTGTTCGACCCCATGGAGGACAAGGTCTATCGGCATCCGACCTTCTATGAGTTGCCGGATGACGTGAACCATCTCTGATGCCATGAACACTCCTGCCGAAACTTCCCATCGCGCGGCCGCGAAAATGCTGGACCCGCATCACGTGGCCTGGGTGCTGCGCCTGGCGGACGGCTCGCTGGTGCTGTCCCAGCGCATGACCGAATGGTGCGGGCACGGCCCGGTGCTGGAGGAAGACATCGCCTTCTCCAATATCGCGCTCGACCTGCTTGGCCAGGCGCGTCTGCTTTACAGCCACGCCGGCGCGCTCGAAGGCCGCAGCAGGGATGAGGATGCGTTTGCCTACTGGCGCGATGAAGCCGAGTTCCGCAATCCAACGCTGGTGGAGCTGCCGAATGGGGATTTCGGCCAGAGCGTGCTGCGCGCCTGGGCCTATGTGAGCTGGCAGTGTCTGGTGTGGGCGAGGCTTGAAGAATCGCAAGACCCGGCGCTTGCAGCCATCGCCGCCAAGAGCATCAAGGAAAGCCGCTACCATCAGGAACATCTGGGAGCCTGGGTCGTGCGCCTCGGCGATGGCACGGAGGAGTCGCATCGACGCATGCAGGCCGCGCTCGACTATCTCTGGCCCTATACCAGCGAGCTCTTCCATCTGGATGCGGTGGAATCCGCCGCGATGCATGCGGGGATTGCACCCGGACTCGATGCCCTGAGTGAGACCTGGGCCGGCCACACCGCGGCACTGCTCCAGACCGCGACGCTGAAGCCCCCCGCACCGACCCCCTTCATGGCTACCGGCCGGCAGGGCCGGCATTCAGAGGCCATGGGCTATCTGCTGAACGAGCTGCAGTCACTGGCACGCGCGCATCCCGGAGCACACTGGTGAGCGCACAGGCATCATTGCCCCGGGATTTCTTCGCCGCCTTCGGGACCACCGAGCCAGCACCCGAGCGATGGGATGGCAGTGAAGAACATCTCTGGACCCTTTTGCGCGGGATTCCAGACCCCGAAATCCCGGCCATTTCCTTGGTGGATCTCGGTATCGTGCGCGAACTCCACTGCGAGAGTGGAGCACGGGCAGCCACTGTGGTGATCACACCCACCTATGCCGGATGCCCGGCGACAGAAGCGATACGCCAGCAGATCCTGCGCGTGCTCGAGGCGGCGGGTGTGACATCGCCGACGATTGAATTGCGTATCTCACCGCCCTGGACGACGGACTGGATCACGGCGACAGGCCGCGAGGCACTCCAACAATTCGGTATCACACCACCCTGTACCATCGCCGGCAATGTGCCGAGGGCGCTGCAGTTCCGCCCTGCCTGTCCGCGGTGCGGAAGCCACCAGACCGAACAGATCTCGGCCTTTGGCGCCACGCCATGCAAGGCCTTGCACCGCTGTCAGCAATGTCGCGAACCTTTCGATTACTTCAAGCCTCTCTGAAAGCCCATGTCATTGCCCTCCTTCCATACGCTGCAGATTTCGCAGGTGACCCGCGAGGCGGACGATGCAGTGAGCCTGACACTCGCTGTGCCGCCAGCCCTCAAGCTTTTGTTCGATTTCCATGCGGGGCAGTACCTCACCCTGCGCCGGCCCGGCGACAGCACGGATCAACGCCGCAGCTACTCGCTGTGCGCGGCGCCCTGCGAAGGCGTGCTGCGTATAGGCGTGAGGGAAATCAAAGGTGGTGCGCTCTCACCGTGGTTGAACCGTGAGGCGCGGGTGGGCACCGAAGTCGAGGTCATGCCGCCGGATGGCCAGTTCGGACTGCTGCCGGCCACGAACACCGGGCGCCATCTGTTGCTCGTTGCGGTGGGCAGTGGCATCACACCCCTGCTTTCCATCGCGCGGCAAACACTTGTAGCGGATGCGCGCAATCGCGTGACCCTGCTGTATGGCAACCGGAACCTGGCCAGCATGATGTTCCGGGAAGATCTGGATGACCTGAAGAACAGTCATCTGGGGCGGTTTGCGTTCCATTGCACCTTCTCGCGCGAACCGCAGGAGATTCCGCTGCACCATGGTCGCCTGGATGGCGCCAGACTGCGCGAGTTTCTCGACCGACTCATCCCAGCGGACTCCGTGGACGACGCCTTCCTGTGTGGGCCGAATGCGGTGCTTGAGGAATGTCTGCAAGTCCTGCGCGAAGCCGGTATTGCGGAACACAGGCTGCACGTCGAGCGTTTTGGCGCTCCAGAGGTGGACAGCGGGCCGGCACCTGCGATCTCCACCCCGGAAGGCGCACGCGTGGTCGTGATTCTCGATGGTGTACAGCGGGAGCTGGCGCTCGCAGATCCCGCGCTGTCCATTCTGGATGCGGCGCGCGATGCCGGCCTCGATCTGCCGTTCTCCTGCCGGACTGGCGTCTGTGCGACCTGCCGTGCGCGGGTGCTGGAAGGCGAGGTCAGGATGTCGCGCAACTTCGCGCTGCTGGAGAGCGATCTGAAAGCCGGCATCGTGCTCACCTGCCAGGCACATCCGGTCACGGATCGGGTCGTCATCTCCTTCGACGCACGCTGACACCATGCCTCGCGGCCGCGCTGCCCGCTACAGCGAGCAACAGGACAGCATCCTGCAGCATGCGGCCAGCCTGTTCGCGGCGCGTGGATTCCAGGGCACCTCCATGCTTGATCTGGCGGGCGCTGCCGGCGTGTCCAAGGCGCTGCTCTACCACTACTACGAAGACAAGTACCAACTGCTGGTCGCGATCGCCGAGGGCCATATCGATCGTCTCACCGCGCTTACAGCCGAGGCAGAAAGCGCCACGATGGAAGTCCGCACGCAACACCCAGGTACACGTCTGGAGCGGCTCATCCAACGCTTCGTCGAAGAATATGCCAGCGCGCGGGCGCACCATCAGGTCCTGGTGCAGGACATCAAGTACCTCGATGCAAGTGATCAGGCGCGTATCAGGGACAAGGAACGTGCGGTTGTGGCAGCGTTTGCGCACGCCATCGCTGCAGACTGGCCTGAGCTTGCCGGTCGCAAGCTTGAAAAGCCGCTCAGCATGCTGCTGTTCGGCATGATCAACTGGCTGTTCACGTGGTTCAGGGACGAAGGACCGCTGGACTATCCGGCATTGGCGAGGCTGGTGGCGGGTTTCGCCACCGGCGGCCTTGCCCGGATCTCCGCGCCCCCCTGACGCGCGGGGCGCGGAGCCCGAAACCACTCGCGAGCCGGTCAGTCTCCGTAGCTGGGCGAGGCTGCAATCTTGTGAATCGAGAGGTCAGCGCCGCGATATTCCTCTTCCTGCGACATCCGGATACTGACCACCGCCTTGAGGCCGCCGTAGACCACGAACCCGCCCACGAGGGCGATCAGCACGCCAAGGCCAGTGCCCAGCACCTGTGACATGAGGCTGATTCCGCCCAGACCGCCCAAGGCTTCCTGCCCGAATATCCCGGCTGCGACTCCACCCCAGGCACCGCAAATGCCATGCAGAGGCCACACGCCAAGCACATCGTCGATCTTCCAGCGGTTCTGGGTGAGGGTGAACAACCAGACGAACACGGCGCCAGCGACACCACCGGTGATGAGGGCGCCCAAGGGATGCATGACATCCGAGCCCGCACACACGGCGACCAGGCCGGCGAGTGGCCCGTTGTGGACAAAGCCTGGGTCGTTACGGCCGACCAGCAGCGCCGTGAGAATGCCGCCCACCATGGCCATGAGCGAGTTGGCTGCCACCAATCCGCTGACGGCAGCCACGGTCTGTGCGGACATCACGTTGAAGCCGAACCAGCCAACCGTGAGGATCCAGGCACCCAGGGCGAGGAAAGGAATGCTGGAGGGCGGATGTGCCGCCGCGATGCCACCGTCCTTGTGATACCGACCATGGCGTGCGCCCAGCACGATCACCGCGCCCAGCGCGAGCCAGCCGCCCATGGCGTGCACCACGACCGACCCTGCGAAATCATGGAAGGGCGCTCCGAAGCGCTGCTTCAGCCATTCCTGGAAGCCGAAATTGCCGTTCCAGGTGATGCCTTCAAAAAAGGGATACACGAAGGCCACCACCAGTGCGGTGGCCGCGAGCTGCGGATAGAAGCGGGCCCGTTCGGCAATCCCGCCCGAGATGATCGCGGGGATGGCAGCGGCAAACGTGAGCAGAAAGAAGAATTTCACCAGGTCATACCCGCCGCGCGCATTGAGTTCAGCTGCCCCGCGGAAGAAATCGACCCCATAGGCCACCAGATAGCCAATGAAGAAGTAGGCAATGGTGGAAACCGCAAAGTCACACAGAATCTTGACCAAGGCATTGACCTGATTCTTGCGACGGACAGTGCCTACCTCCAGAAAGGCAAAACCTGCGTGCATGGCCAGCACCATGATGGCCCCGAGCAGGATGAACAACACATCACTGCCTGTTTGAAGCGCTTCCATCCGAATCCCCCGCCTTGTGTCTTGTGGTGGCTTCGACAAAGCAAGAAGCGCACCACTCACGTGCATCAAGCCGGTGAGAGATGGTGCATACGCGCCAAACCAAGGCAATACGGAGTTGAAGGGAAATTTCGGTGTCTGCGGTTCTCCGGGCGTCCCCCGAGGCGGAGGGGAGCGCCGTCAGAGCGGAGCGAAAAAATGCACCAGAATTGAGCGCGCAGCCGGGAAATGCCTTTTTTAAGGGCGCCAGCCGGTTCAGGTCTCCGCCAGCAAGCGGTCGGCAAGCGCCCGCGCGGCACCGAAATCGGTCTTGCCACTGCCCAGCTTGGGAACGGCCTCGACTTCGAGGATTTCGTGCGGGATGGTCAGGGGGCTCGCCCCTGTCTCCAGCAGTTCCTTGCGCAAGGTGTGCAGATCGAGGCTCGCACCCGCGACCAGCAGGATGATCTGCTCACCCTTGCGCGGCTCCGGCACACTGAGCGCGCAGACATCGAGCTCCGGATTGCCGCGCACGGCGCGAATCTGGGCCTCTACGGCGGACAGGCTCACCATCTCGCCACTCAGCTTGGCGAAGCGCGAGTAGCGATCGACGATGGTCAGGAAGCCATCCTCATCGAGATGCCCCTTGTCACCACTGCGATACCAGCGCAAGCCATCGCGCTCGAGGATCACCTGCGCCGTGCGCTCGGGATCCCTCAGGTAACCGAGCATCACCTGTGTCCCGCCGATGAGGATGAGGCCGTCCTCGCCGGCCGGGAGTTCCTCCAGTGTTTCCGGATTGACGATGCGGAAACTCGATCCCGGCAGCGGCATACCCACGGTGCCCGGCTTGTTGCCAAGCTGTACGGTCCACCACGTGGTATCCAGCTGGTCCGGAATGTTCACGCTGGCGACCGGTGTCGTCTCCGTGGCGCCGTAGCCTTCGTAGATCTCCTTGTTGAACTTGAGCTTGAAGGCTTCACGCACATCGGGCGCCAGTTTCTCTGCGCCGGACACCACGATGCGCAGCGAGGAAAACATCAGTGGATGCACACGCGGACTGCGTGCATAGAGCCGCAGGAAGGTCGACGTACCCATCAACACGGTGACCTGGTATTCGGCAACCACCTTGCCGATCGCCACCGCATCCGTGGGATCGGGATGGCAGATGGCCGGGATGCCTTCCACCATCGGCATCAGCGTCGAGCCGGTGAGGCCAAAGGCATGGAACTGCGGCAGTGAGGCGAGCACCACATCGTGCTGCTCCACATTCAACATGTCTGCAATCTGCTTGATGTTGCCCATGATGTTGCGATGGGACAGCACAATGCCCTTGGGCTCGCCTTCACTGCCACTGGAAAACATGATCGCCGCCGGACTCTCCAGCGGGACCCGCGCGCAGTACAGGAGCCGCAGCACTGCGCGGGGCAGCAGCACCACCTGCAGCAAGGT
>JBDLQR010000234.1:0-2626 GCA_039800485.1 Pseudomonadota bacterium | reverse complement strand
GCGGACGCTTGCCCACGGCCACGGTAGCCGTGACATTGTGGGTGGTGGCGTCGATCACCGACACAGAATCAGCAAATTCATTGGTCACGAACACCCGCGGACCGGCGTGTGCCGTGTGCATGGCGCAGAGCAGTGTGAGAGCGGAGACGAGTTTTTTCATGGGCATGCTTCCAGTCTGGGGACTTTGTTCAGGGGAGACACTCGACACGACCCAGGCTGTCGAGATCCTCGATGTCGACCACGCCGCGCACCGGGGCCTCGCCGGCGAGCGCGCCATCCACCACCAGCAGCAGGGGTTGGCGCAACTGGCCATCGGCCCGGAAACTGAGGTCCACGCCCTTCTGGCCGTCGAAGGCCAGGCGTTCACGCAGGGCGGTGAGCAGGGCAGCACCCTCGGCCGTCTGTTCCCGTGCCACCGTATCCGAGAGCAGTTTCACTGCAGCCCAGCCCGCCCAGGCCTCATCAGTCATGGGCTCCTTGAACGTGTGCTGGTAGCGCTTGTTCAACTGCGCGGCGGCATAACGGGTGAAATCTGGATGCCAGGCTTGTGCTCGCGCTGCCGGTCCTTGAGGGTTTGCCTTGCGCCATTGCGCCTCGGCATCGCGCAGCATCTCTGTGCTCGCCTGGGTGTGGAACAGGTTCGGCTGACACAGCCGACGCAGGGTGTCGTCCGTCAGCGCCGCGTTCAGCACCGGCACGGCCTTGTAAGCCGCCACCGCGGCCTGCAGTGCCGGTGCCGTTGCGGCCACCACCACGGCCGTCGTGCCAGCAGGGAGGGGCGCGCCGGGGGCTATGAGTTCCAAGGTGTAGGCAAGGCCGAGGAACTCGCCCTGCGCTTGTGCTTCTGCCAGACCTTGTTGGGCGCCGCGGTGCGCGGCGCTGTCTGCGGTGCCGAGGAAAGCGAGCTTGACCTCCAACGCCTGAACGGACGCACTGGCGCTCACCAACAGCATCAATGAGAGCAGGCAACGCAATGGATGACGACTGGACACAAGACCCCTCTCTGGCGATGGAAATGCGGTGACTTCGACCTTGCATGGTAGCGAAGTTCGCAGGGCACAGGCCCGTGCTGTGCAGATTTTCGTCGGTCTGGTTTTTTGAGACCGATCTCGCTAGTCTGCGACGCTGTATCCGGACCGTCAGAAACCAACTACCTCGGGGAGATTTGCCATGCACAAAGCCTTGCAACTGGAGCCTGAAAAATGCACGGGTTGCCTGCAGTGCGAGATGGCCTGTTCATATGAGAACGAGCAAGCCTTCAATCCCAGCAAGTCGCGCATCAAAGTCTTCAACTTCCATGATGAGGGCCGTTTTGCGCCCTACACCTGCTCGCAGTGCGCCGAAGCCTGGTGCATGCACGCCTGCCCGGTCGAGGCCATCGTCATCAACCAGAAGACCGGCGCCAAGGAAGTCATCGAAGACGTCTGCGTAGGCTGCAAGGTCTGCACCATCGCCTGCCCCTTCGGCACGGTGAACTACAACTCCGACAGCGGCAAGGTCATCAAGTGCGACCTGTGCGGCGGTGATCCGGCCTGCGCCACGGCCTGCCCGACGGGCGCCATCACCTACGTGGACGCCGACCATACGGGCCTCGCCCGCATGAAGGCGCACGCCAGCCAGACCATCCCCAAAGCCTGATCGGAGGATTCCCCATGGCATGGACTCGCAAGATTCTGCGCGTGAACCTGACGGCAGGCACCCGCACTGAAGAGCCCCTCAATATGGAGTGGGCACACAAGTATCTCGGGCAGCGCGGGCTGGCCACCAAGTATCTGGTGGAAGAGATCGACGCCAAGGTCGATGCGCTGGCCCCAGGCAACAAGCTCATCATGGCCACCGGTCCGCTCACGGGCACCATGGCCGCCACGGGTGGCCGCTACTCGGTCATCACCAAGAGTCCGCTGACCGGTGCCATCGCCTGCTCCAACTCGGGCGGCTTCATCGGTAACGAAATCAAGAACGCCGGCTTCGACATGATCATCTTCGAAGGCAAGGCGCCGAAGCCCGTCTACCTGTATCTGGAAAACGAAAAGGCAGAACTTCTGCCGGCAGACGAACTGTGGGGCAAGTCCGTATGGGAAGCCGACCACATCCTGCACAATCGTCACCAGGACCCGCTGCTGCGCATCGCCTGCGTGGGCCGGTCTGCCGAGCAGGGCTGCCTGTATTCCGGGGTGGTGAATGATCTCCACCGCGCGGCGGGTCGCTCGGGGGTGGGTACGGTGATGGCCTCCAAGAATCTGAAGGCCGTGGCGGTGCGCGGTACCCGCGGTGTGGGCAACGTGCGCGACATCAAGGCCTTCATGCACGCCACCCAGGCCGCCAAGGCGGCGCTCGCCGGCAACCCGGTGACGGGTGAGGGCCTGCCCAAGATGGGCACCCAAGTGCTCATGAACGTGATCAACGAGGTGGGCGCCATGCCCACCCGCAATATGCGCGAAGTGCAGTTCGAAGGCGCCAACCGCATCTCTGCCGAAGCCATGCATATTCCGCGTGAGAGCGATGGCAAACCCAATCTCACCACCAACGGCGCCTGCTTTGGCTGCACCATCGCCTGCGGCCGCATCTCCACCATCGACCCCAAGCACTACTCGGTGGCGGACAAACCGCAGTACAAGGTGGCAAG
>JBDLQR010000233.1:0-10653 GCA_039800485.1 Pseudomonadota bacterium | reverse complement strand
AACAGGCGCAACAGTGATGGCTCCGGCACATGGTCCGTCGGCGCCAATTACAACCCCACACCGCGCACCAATCTGGCGGGTTCCTATGGCAGACGGCCGTTCGGCGAGACCAAGAACTTCGATTTCTCCCACCGCTTCCGGCGCGCAGTGATCAATGGCAGTTATCGCGAGGACTACCGCACGACCTCCGAAATCCTCCAGGAGCAGCAGATCTACCGTACGGTGGATGAGTTCGGCCAGCCGTTGGAGGATCTGCTCGATCCTACCGAGCTCATTGACCCCGAACTGCCGATAAACAACCTGTCGCTGACCGATGACGTCTTCGTCTCACGGAATTTCCAGGTGAGCATCGGCTACCGCTACCGGCTCAACAGCTTCAGCCTGGGTATTTTCCGCTCGGAGCAGGAATCAAGCCGCACGGAGAACACGGAAGAAGCGCTGGGTACCAACTTCCGCTGGTCCAGGCCACTCAGCCCGCGCAGTACCGCGAGCCTGAGCATCACCCGTCAGGACCGCAGTGGCAGTGCGCGCAGTGGCTCCTTGCAGGCCCTGTTCATTTCTCCACGCTTCACCTACCGGCTGGGCCAGCATGTGAACATGAGCTTCGGCTATTCGTATTCCGAGAACAGCTCGGACACGGGTGAATTCGATTATCAGGAAAATTCGGCGACGGCGACCCTGAGCTACGCCTTCTAAAAGGACTGAAAGGCAGCACACGTGTACGAAGAATTCTACCGCCTCACCGGCAAACCCTTTCAGCTCAACCCCGATCCGTCCTTCTTCTTCCAGAGCGCCGGCCATCAGCGCGCCATGGCCTATCTGCGCTACGGCCTTCAGCAAGGCCAAGGGTTCATCATCGTCACCGGTGATGTAGGGACTGGCAAGACCATGCTGGTCAACATGCTGTTCGAAGAACTCGAACGGCAGAACGTGGTGGCAGCCAAGATCGTGTCCTCCAATGTAAGCGAGAACGATCTGCTGCGCCTGGTCTGCGCTGAATTCGATCTGCCCTACGAGCGGCTCTCCAAGGCCTCTCTCCTCAAGCAGCTTGAAGTGTTTTTCAAAAGCTGCGTGGACGACGGCAAACGGGTACTTCTGGTCGTGGATGAGGTACAGAATCTGCCGCGAGGATCGCTCGAGGAGCTCCGGATGCTCTCCAACTTCACCCACAAGGGGAATCCGGTCGTGCAAAGCTTCCTGCTGGGGCAGCGGGAGTTTCGCGCCATCATGCGGGCGCCCGGTCTGGAGCAGCTGCGCCAAAGAGTCCTGGCCGCCTATCATCTCAAGCCGCTCTCGCCCGCGGAGACCGAAACCTATATCAAGCATCGGCTGGGCAAGGTGGGCTGGTCACTCGATCCGGAAATAGACAGCGATGTCTTCATGGGGATCTACCAGTTCACCTCGGGCGTGCCTCGCCGCATCAACACCCTCATGGACCGGCTGCTCCTGAATGCAAGCCTCGATGAGGCGCACCGCATTGCGTTCAAGAACCTTCGGCAGATCACTTCCGAAATCAACCATGAACAGGACATGGGACGGGAGGAGGATGACGAGGAGCTCACCGAACTGGTCGACCTGCCACCTCCGGGTCTGGACGAAGTGGCGCCCGCTGCTGCGCCTGCATCAGTCGCGGCGAGCCCGGCCAAGGCACCCGCGGTGGCGGTGAATCAGACCGCTGCCCCTCAAGACGAAGCGGCTGCCGCCGAAATAAGAAAACTGGAGGCCAAACTGGCGGCCATGCAGCGCGCTTTCGACAACCTTTCGGGTGACATGGCGCGTCAGGGGCTGGACATGGCCGGGCAGGGCGGGCGCGGGCCCGATCTCAGCGGCAAACATACAGGGTGGTGGATCGTGGGTGGCCTTGGAGTGCTGGCACTCCTCGCACTGGTGGCGTTCTTCTTCGTGAACAGCCGCTGATCGCGCGGTCCTGCCTCCACCGCTCCGGGGTACCGGGGCTCAGAAGCGATCACACGGTGGCAAGCAGGAAAACCATGCAGCAGCATCAGAACGCCTTCACGGTGGATGTGGAAGACTACTTCCAGGTCTCGGCCCTCGAGCCCCATATCCCCAGAGCGACCTGGACCCAGCAGCAGGGACGGGTTGAGGAGAGCACAGAGCGCCTGCTTGAATTGCTCCAGCGCCATGCTGTGCAGGCGACGTTTTTCACGCTCGGCTGGATCGCCGAGCGGCACCCGCGTCTGGTGCGCCAGATCGCGGCCCACGGCCACGAAATTGCCAGTCATGGCTACGACCATACCCGTGTCACCCACATGGACCCCGCCACGTTCAAGGCGGATATCACGCGCAGTCGTGCCGTGCTGGAGGATGTGTCCGGCAGCGCGGTGGCGGGCTACCGCGCACCGACCTTCTCTTTCACGCGGCAGAACACCTGGGTCTATCCACTGCTGGCCGAAAGTGGCTATCGCTACAGCTCCAGTGTGGCGCCTGTCCGCCACGATCTGTACGGAATCCCTGATGCCACGCGTCATGCCTGGCGCGACGACTCGGGCATCACGGAAATCCCCATCTCGACCATCAGGGCGGGAGGCCGCAACTTTCCCTGTGGGGGCGGCGGGTTCTTCCGGCTCTATCCCTATGCCATGACTCGCTGGTGCGTGCGACGGGTCAATGAACGCGATGGTCAACCCTGCATCTTCTACATGCATCCCTGGGAAATGGATGCGGAACAGCCGCGACCTCCGGGTCTCGGCGTCAAGACGCGAGTCCGTCATTATCTCAACCTGCGTCGAGTACCTGCCCGGCTGGAGCAGCTGCTGCGCGACTTCCGCTGGAATCGCATGGACCGGGTGTTTGCCCTGTGAACGCGGCCCTCGACACCACTCTGCGCCCGGAGGCGAGCAGCAGCACCTCCATAGTGCTCGCCGGTGCGCGTGATCGCGAACGCTGGAATGCCTATGTAGAGGCCCATCCAGAGGGCAGCTTTTTCCATCGCCACGAATGGATGGAGGTACTGTCGGCGGCGGTCGGTTTCATCCCGCACTACCTGATGGCGCTGCGTGAAGGCGTGGTTGTCGGGCTGTTGCCGCTGGCGCGGGTCGAGAGCCGTCTGTTCGGCCGGTCCCTGTGTTCCCTGCCTTTTTGTGTTGAGGCGGGTGTGCTGGCCCGCGACCCTGTGGTGAGTGCGATGCTCATTGCAGCAGCCAAGGCGGAAGCCGAAGCGCAGCAGGTTTCCCACCTCGAACTGCGTCACGCCAGGCGTCATACCGATGACCTGCTCTGCAAGGAGGGTCTCTACGTCAATTTCCGCAAACCGCTGCTGCCTACGGTGGAGGAGAATCTTCTCGCCATCCCGCGCAAGCAGCGTGCTGTCGTGCGCAAGGGGATCTCGGCCGGGCTGGTCAGCAGGGAAGAGGAAGATCTCGGGAATTTTTTCCACATCTATGCCACCAGCGTACGCAACCTTGGTACGCCGGTGTTCCCGCGCCGCTATTTCGCGGCGCTGCTGGACGTCTTTGGTTCTTTTCTGCGCATCACGACCGTCCAGGCGGAAGGCAAGGCCGTCGCATCGGTCATGTCCTTCCTCCACAAGGGCACGGTCATGCCCTATTACGGCGGCGGGCTGCCTGAGGCGCGTGATTGCAAGGCCTATGACTTCATGTACTGGGAAGTGATGCGTACCGCGTGCGAGGCCGGTCTGCAGACCTTTGACTACGGTCGCAGCAAGATTGGCACGGGCGCATTCGCCTTCAAGAAGAACTGGGGTTTCGAGCCCCAGCCGCTGCACTACGAATACCATCTGGTCTCGGCCCGTGAGATGCCGAATCGCAATCCTGCCAACCCGAAGTATGCGCGCGCGATCGAGACCTGGAAGAAATTGCCTTTGCCGGTAGCGAACCTGGTCGGGGCCTGGGTTTCGCCGTATCTGGCCTGAGGCATGGACAGCCTGCTCTTCCTCTGCCATCGACTGCCCTATCCGCCCAACAAGGGCGACAAAATCAGATCCTGGCACTTCCTGCAGCATCTGGCGGGACGTTACCGTATTCATCTCGGGACCTTCATCGATGATCCTGACGATGATCAATACCGTGACTTTGTCGCCAGCCATTGTGTCGACCTGTACGCACCGCGTCTGGACCCTCGTCGGCGCAAGCTGGCCAGTCTGCAGGGACTGCTGACCGGTGAGGCCCTGAGCCTGCCTTACTATCGGAATTCCGGGATGCTGGCCTGGGTCAACAAGGTGCTGGCAGAAGTCCGACCGCAACGTATCTTCGTTTTTTCTTCTGCCATGGGGCAGTACCTGCCAACGCAAACCGGCCAGGCTCGCACGGTGGTTGATTTCGTGGATGTGGATTCAGAGAAATGGCGGGCCTATGCCGCGAGCACAGCCTGGCCTGCCCGTCTCCTTTACCGCCGCGAGGCTGATCGCCTGCTCGCGTGGGAAGGCACATTGGCCGCGCGGGCAGACGCCAGCCTGTTCGTCTCCCGACAGGAGGCCGAACTCTTCAATTCCCTGCTGCCGCGGCCGCTATCGGGAGTAGCGCACGTCGACAATGGTGTCGACCTTGAATACTTCAGGCCGGATCCTGCGCTGCCGCCGCCTTTTGCGGGACAGGCCAAGTCCCTGGTGTTTACCGGAGCGATGGATTACTGGGCCAATGTGGACGCGGTCACCTGGTTCGCCAGTGACGCGTGGCCGCGCGTGCGATCCAAGGTGCCTGACGCCGAATTCTGGATCGTGGGCGCACGCCCGCATCCGCGAGTACGGGCACTCGACGGCCAGGAGGGCATCCGGGTCACGGGGACGGTGCCCGACGTCCGCCCCTATCTGCAGCATGCTGACGCGGTCGTGGCGCCTTTGCGCATTGCGCGGGGAATCCAGAACAAGGTGCTGGAAGCCATGGCGATGGACAAATCCGTGGTGGGCACCCGTGCAGCCTTTGAGGGCATTGCCGCAAGTGACAGCACAAGCTTGCATACGGAAGATGATCCCCTGGCCTTTGCGGAAGCGTGCTGCCGCCTGTTGCACAGCCGCTCAGCATCTGCGGGTGAAGCGCGCGCCCAGGTTCGTAAATCCCATGCCTGGGCGACCAAGCTTGCGCGTCTCGATGCTTTGCTCGAGGCTTGACTGATGCCAACGCTCCCGCGGGTTTCCCCGATGGCAGAGACTCCTGCGGCCCGCGCAGGGATGTCAATGCTGTCCATCGCGCTGTTCGGAGTCCTGCTCGCCGCGATTTTCATCGGCTACCGCACGACCTGGGCTGCCATGGTCCATCTATGGAACACCTCGGATACCTATGCGCATGGCTGGCTGATCGCGCCGGTCTCCCTGTGGTGTCTGTTCCAGCTGCGAGACAAGCTGGCGGTATGCACCCCGCAACCCGCGTGGACGGGTCTGCTTCTGCTTGTCGCCGTTGGCGCCTGCTGGTCCCTCGGGGCCTTGGCCGATGTGCAGCTCGTGCAGCAGTTGAGTGTGGTCGCCCTTGTCATCAGAGCAGCGCTGCTGGTGTTTGGCTGGGAGTGTTGCCGGGTTGCGGCATTCCCGCTCGGTTTCCTGATTCTTGCCGTGCCCATGGGTGATGAACTGACGCCCGTGCTGGTGGAAATGACTGCTGATTTCGTTGTTTTCGCGGTTCAGGCGACCGGCATTCCCCTCTATCGTGAAGGCAATTCGTTCGTGATTCCGAGCGGATCGTGGTCGGTCGTGAGCGGTTGCAGCGGCGTTCGCTACCTCATGGCCACCCTCACCATCGGCGTGCTCTTTGCCTACCTCAATTACCGTTCCTGGACTCGCAGACTGGCCTTTGTCGGAGTCGCCATCCTCGTCGCGATCGTCGCCAACTGGCTCAGGGCCTTTGGCATCGTGATGATTGCCCACTTCAGCGGAATGAAACTTGCGCTGGGCGTGGATCACTACATCTACGGCTGGGTCTTTTTCGGGGTGGTCATCTTCGTGCTGATGACCATCGGCATGATGTGGAGCGAGACGGTTCCCGCGGACGGTGACGAGGCCCAGCCCGTGGCCCGGCCGCACATCCTGGTCGGCCGACCCGCCGCCGGTGTGGCAGCCGCACTTGCCGGCTTGCTGATCTTGCTGGCCTGGCCCGCGGGCAGTGCCAGGCTCGGGGCTGCCGAGCCCGCTGCTGCCTTGCCTGGCGATGCACTGATGTCCGGAGTGCCGGCAGGTTGGGTGTCCGTGCAGGGCAGGCCTGTGGAGTGGTCGCCTCATTTCGTCGGGTCACCACAGCGCCTGGAAATGAATCTTGCCAACCAGGCAGACCGCATGGGATTGGAAGTCATCTGGTATGCCCGTCAGGCGCAGGGCGCGGAGCTGCACCATGCGGAGAACCGTCTGGTGCACGAAAAGGATGCGCTGTGGAAGCGCATCCAGTTCTCGCCGCGACAGAATTCTGCGCCCGGTGTGCCGCCGGCCCGCGAATCGCTCCTGTCGCACAAACGCGAGGGGACCCGTTTGCTCGTGTGGCAATTCGAGTGGGTGGGTGGCACCTACGTCAGCGATGGTCTGGAAGCAAAGCTCGCTACTGTTGGAAGCCTCCTCCACCGTCGCGGCAACGCTGCAGCCGGGCTTGTCCTCTCCACGCCGCTGGCGGACGAGGAACACATCAGCACCGCGCGTGAACGGTTGAGTCTCCTCGTTGTCACTGCACTGCCTCAACTGAACCGGCAGTTCGGGCAGGCCACGGCGCCCTGAGGGTGCCGGACATCACATGCACGCTGCATCTGCGTCGGCTGCGCCATTGAAACCATGAAGATTCTGCACATCCTCGATCACAGCATTCCCTTGCACAGCGGTTATACGTTTCGTTCTGCCGCGCTGCTCGCAGGGCAGAGGGCGCTGGGCTGGCAGACCTTTCATCTCACCAGCAGCCGGCAACGCAGCTATCTGGAGCCGGAAGAGCAGGTCGGTGAGCTGCATTTCCATCGCACTCCGCTGCCATGGCACGGCCTGTCCCGGCTTCCCGTGTTGGGACAACTCGCGGACATGCGGCTCCTCGAGCGGCGCCTGGAGAAAGTGGTGCGTGAAGTCCGGCCGGATATCCTGCATGCGCACTCGCCGGTCTTGAACGCATTCCCAGCGCTTGCGGTTGGTCGCCGTCATCACTTGCCGGTGGTCTACGAAATCCGGGCCTTCTGGGAAGATGCTGCGGTTGACCATGGCACCACACGAGAGGGCAGTCTGCGTTACCGCATGACCCGGGCTCTGGAGACGCGCGCCTGTCAGCAGGCTGATGCCGTCACCTGCATCTGTGAAGGGCTGCAGCAGGATCTGGCGGGGCGCGGCATTCCATCCTCGAAGATCACCGTGATCCCGAATGCAGTGGACCCGGCCCAGTTCACCTTCGGTGTGCCCGCGGACACGAACTTGCGCACATCACTGGGGCTGGAGGACGCCCGGGTGATCGGCTTCATCGGCTCCTTCTACGCCTACGAGGGTCTGGATCTGCTGCTGGCTGCCGCGCCTGCAATGATTGCCCGCGACCCGAGGATCAGGATTCTGCTCGTGGGCGGGGGGCCGGAAGAGTCCCGTCTGCGGGCGCAGGCCGCGCAGCTCGGACTGGCGCAGCATGTGATCTTCACCGGCCGCGTGCCGCACCAGATCGTCAACCGCTATTACAGCCTGGTGGACGTGCTGGTGTATGCCAGACATCCCATGCGCCTGACCGATCTCGTCACGCCGCTCAAACCTCTGGAAGCCATGGCCCAAGGCCAACTTTTCGTGGCGTCCGACGTAGGAGGGCATCGCGAACTCATCCGGGACGGACAGAACGGCAGGCTGTTCCGGGCTGGGGATGCCGGTGCGCTCACCTCGGCCGTACTGTCACTGCTGGAGGATGAGGAAGCCTGGCCGGGGTTGCGCTTGCGCGCGCGCCAATATGTCGAGCATGAACGCACCTGGCAGCACAGTGTGGCGCGCTATGTTCCGCTGTACACCGGACTTCTGAACCGGACGTCCAGGCCCGGAGTGCAAGCGTCTCATGCGTGACATCCTCATCAGCCTGATGGTGTTCGGCTCCTTGCCATTCATCCTGCGCAGCCCCTTCTACGGGGTCATGGTCTGGACCTGGCTGGGCCTGATGAATCCACATCGGCTGGCCTGGGGTTTCTCCCTCAATTTTCCGTTTGCCTCAATCGTTTTTCTGACCACGGTCTTTGCTTTCCTCATCTCCCGCGAACCGAAGAAAATCCCCATATCGCGGGAAATCGTGGTGCTGCTCATCTTCGTCCTGTGGATGTTCGTCACGACGATAGCGTCGTGGATTCCACAGCTTGCATGGGAGCAGTGGGACAAGGTCTGGCGCATCCAGCTCGGCGTGCTCCTCACCCTCATGCTGGTGACCAACCGTGAACGTATTCACCTGATGGTGTGGACTATCTGTGCCTCGCTGGGGTTCTACGGCTTCAAGGGCGGAATCTGGACCATAGGCACCGGCGGCAGCAACCGCGTGTACGGACCCGAAGGCACTTTCATCGGTGGCAACAACGAGATTGGCCTGGCGCTCATCATGATCGTGCCGTTGTTGTGGTATCTCATCCTCAATACACCTACGCGCTGGGTGCGCATGGGACACTATGCGGTGCTCGCCTGCTCGGTGGTTGCCATCGTCGGCACGCACTCGCGCGGAGACCTGCTGGGCTTGCTGGTCATGGGTTCCATGTTCCTCCTGAAAGCCCGGCGCAAGTTCATGCCCTTGGTTGGCGCGGTCACCTTCATCATCGTGCTCCCTTACATCGCGCCGGCCGAATGGTTCGAGCGCATGGATACCATCAAGTCCTACGAGACCGACCGTTCAGCACTGGGGCGCATCGGTGCATGGAAAAAATCCGTCGAAATCGCCAGCCAGAGCATTACCGGCGGCGGCTATGAGGTCCTGCGTGTCGTCAACGGGACAGATGCGCACAGCATCTATTTCGAAGTGCTGGGAGAGCACGGCTTCCTGGGCCTCATCCTGTTCCTCAGTCTCGGTATCCTCACATGGCTGAAAGGGCGGCAGGTCAAGAATCTCTGCCGCAGCCACCCTGAATTGTCGTGGGCGCGGGATCTTGCAACCATGATCCAGACCAGCCTCGCCGGTTATGCCACCGCGGGCGCCTTCCTGGGGCTGGCCTACTTCGATCTGGTGTATGTCATCATGGTGCTCATGGTGATGCTGCATCGAGTCGTGATGACTGAACTCGGAGCAGTCGAGGCTGCCGCAAACAGCGTGCGGCCAGACCCGCTGCCTGCTCCTGGCGAAGCGGTCGCTGCCCGTCTGACAGGATCCGGCTTGTGACGGAGATTCTGCTCAAGGCCCGCAAGACCCTGGATCACCATGCACGTGAAACCGGACGTGCGTTGCGGGGTCGTCTCTGGGACCTGCGGCGGACACCTGCCGACAGGCCCATCTTCATCGTTGGTTGCTCGCGTGCCGGAACCACCCTTGTCTACAAGACCTTCTCCGAGTCGCGGGAGATCGGCAGTCTGCAGCGCGAGACCCATGATTACTGGTCTGCGTTGCATCCTCCTGCGGAACGTGACTGGCAGTCCCATGCGCTCGATCGCGCGCTGGCGAGCGAGACCGATCGTGTCGCCGTGACCCGCTATTTCCACGCGCAAACAGGGCGCGACCGATGGGTGGACAAGAACAACCAGAACGGTCTGTGTATTCCTTATCTGGATGCGCTGTTCCCGGATGCCACATTCGTGTTCGTGAAGCGCGATCCCGGGGACAACCTCAACTCCCTCATCGAAGGTTGGATGCGCCCCGACGAATTCGCGACCTGGTCAGCGCATCTGCCCGTCCCTGTCGCGGTCGATGGTCGCTATCGTCAATGGTGCTTCTTTCTGGCTGAAGGATGGCGGAACCTGGCGCAGGCTTCACTGGAGGAGGTTTGCGCTTTCCAGTATCGGGCGCTCAATGAAGCCGTGCTCAGCGCGCGCGAAGGAATCCCACGGGCGCGCTGGGTGGAGCTTGCCTATGAGGCAATCCTGCAGGATCCGGTAAAGGCGTTTCGGAAGGCGTTTGAGGGCTGCGGTCTGGTGTTTGATGAACCCATGGAGCGCCATTGTCGTGGCGTTCTCGGGCGTCCTTACAATGCTTTTTCGCCGATAGGCGCGGACAAGTGGCGCGACGGCCCCCATCGCAGCCGAATCGAGCGGATGTTGCCGGCCCTCGCTGACCTTGCGGGGCGCCTCGGCTACGCACACACACTGTGATTCCGTGGGTGCTCACAGCTTTGCTGATGGCTTTCTGGATGTCATTGCTGGTCCGTTACCGGCACCCGCTGCGCGAATTCTGGCGCGAACCTGTGCTGAAACGCCCGGTCCTGATTCTCGAAAGCGACGACTGGGGTGCCGGGCCCGCTGAGCAGGTCCCGGCACTGCGGGCTTTGCAGGAACTGCTGCTGGCCCAGCGCGACGCAGCCGGCAAACCCGTGGTAATGACGCTGGGCGTCGTGCTGGCTGCGGCCGAGGGGCTGGATCCGGATGAGGGCGGCCTGCAGATGAGCACGCTCGGCGACCCCGTCAACGCCGAGGTGCTGGCGGCGCTTCGGCGTGGCGAGGCAGCCGGGGTTCTCGTGCCCCAGTTGCATGGCCTTGCACATTTCGAGCCGGCGGTCTTGGCCAAGGCTGCCACCCGCGACCCGGCCGTTGCGGCATGGTGCCTGCGAGCAGCTCCGCGCTGGACCGAGGAC
>JBDLQR010000232.1:0-3210 GCA_039800485.1 Pseudomonadota bacterium | reverse complement strand
CAGCAGCACGATCTCACGGGCAAGCGCGTGGCGGTGATTGGCAGTGCAGCCAGCGCCGTGCAGTTCATCCCGGAAATTGCCAAGAAAACAGCGCGCCTGCATGTGTTCCAGCGCACCGCCAATTGGGTAGCGCCCAAGGATGATGCGCCCTACACACCGGATCAGCTCAAACACCTGAGTGAGGATCCTCAGGCGATTCATGATTCACGCGCCAAGATTTACCGTGAGCTCAATGAATTCATGTTGTTCGACAACCCGAAGCTGCAGGGAGATCTCACGGCCTACGCGCTGAAGAACCTGGAGGTCGTGAAAGATCCGGAGCTCCGCAAAAAACTCACGCCGACCCATCCATTCGGCTGCAAGCGTCCCTTGTTCTCCAACCGTTACTATCCGGTCTTCAATCTGCCGCACGTGGAACTGGTGACGGATCGCATCGAGAGAATCACCCCGAAAGGTGTGGTCACGGAGGATGGTCGGGAGCGCGAGGTGGATACGCTCATCGTCTCCACCGGTTTCCAGGTCTCGAAATATCTGTCCGCCATCGAGGTGACCGGCCGCCAAGGGCGTCGGCTGGAAGAGGCCTGGAGCGACGGTGCCCAGGCGTATCTCGGGGTTGCCACCAGTGGTTTCCCCAACCTCTACATGCTCTACGGACCGAACACCAACAACGGCTCAATCATCGCCATGATCGAGATTCAGGTGGGCTGGATAGTGAAGCAGATTCAGCGCATGCAGCGCGAAGATCTGCAGTGCCTGGATGTGCGGCCCGAGGTGGAGGCGCGCTACAACGAGGAAATCCAGCAAGCGATACGGAAGGTTGAGGTGTGGCAGGCGAGCTGCGGCAACTACTACAGCGCTTCATCCGGGAGGATGGTCACCCAGTGGCCGCACACCATCGACGATTTCGCGCGCTGCCTGGCAGAGCCCGATCCGGCTGCGTTCGATCAGGTTCCAGCGGTGGCCTGACCGAGGTCCACCAAGGGATGATCTTCCGCAGACCAGGGGCTGCGGAAGAAGCCATCCACCCAGGCAGCGTCCACATGGTCGGTGTCGGGCGGTGACCACCGCGGGTTGCGGTCCTTGTCGATCAGCAGTGCACGAATCCCTTCCGCAAGATCCGGCCGTGCCGCGCAGGTGAGCGCGGCGACGAGCTCCGCGCGGAACACCTCGGCCAGTGAGCCATGCGTCAGGCGTCGCTGAAGCGCGATGGACAGCAGTGCCGTGCTGGGTGAGCCGGCATCCAGCGTTGCGACGCCGCGGGCAAACCATTCATCGCTGTTCTTGAGCGCCCGCACCCTCTCCAGCAGCACCTGCGGCTCATGCGCACTGCACGCGGCGTTGATGAGATCCGCATGTTCTCGCAAGGGTCCGGGCGCAGGTGAAACCGCAAAGCGCTCGAGAACGTCTGATAGCGCTTGCCGGTTTTTCACCGCATCCGCTTCCCATGCTTGGGCCAGGAGAGCCTGCATAACCTCGGGCTTGCGCGCATGGGGAATGCAGAGGTCGGCCAACCCTGCGAAGAGGGCATCCGCCGCGTTCAACTGGCAGGCGGTGAGAGCCAGAAAGATTCCAGTGTGGCCTGGTGCACGGGGCAGGAACCAGCTGCCGCCTACATCCGGGAAAAGACCGATGTTGATCTCCGGCATTGCGAGCCTGAGCTGGTCCGTGACCACCCGGTGACTGCAACCCGCCATCAAGCCCATGCCCCCGCCCATCACTACTCCATGTCCCCAGCACAGGAGGGGCTTGGGAAAGGTATGCAGAAAATAATCGAGCCGGTATTCGCGCGAGAAGAAGTCCAAGGCGTAGGCATTGGCGCGAATGTCATCACGTTCAGCGGACGCATGATGCGCGAGGCAGGCAGCATGCAGCCGGGTGAGGTCTGCGCCGGCACAGAAGGCGCGATCCCCGGCGCCCTCCAGCATCACCAATGCAATGCCAGGGTCCACCGCCCACTTGTTCATCTGGGACCAGAGCAGATCGATCATCTCGAGGGTCAGGGAGTTGAGCGATTTCTCCGCGTTCAAGCGGGCGATGCCGATTCGTCGACCACCTACTGTGGCGTGCTCTTGGAATACAACGGGCGCGGGAATGTCTGAATGCGGAGAGGTCATGGGCGTGGCACAGGCTGGAACAGGTGCCGCATTATCCGTCTTCGAAGCTCCGGATGTAATCAAGCCAAGCGCCCTTGAAGATGGCCTGGCCCACATGCTCCGAGGGTGATGCAACCTCGGCCCAGATCTCACCGCCACAGCCCTCTGTCCAGCGCCGACAGAACGAAAGATCTTCGCCCAGATGCAGACCGCGGCCGGGATCGATGATGGGGTTGAAGAATCCCCAGTTGTGATCCTTCAGAGGCAGGTTCTCGTCCTCATTCGGAAAGCCCGCGCCGGCAAGCTCCGGGTGCGCTCTCTGGAGCCGAGCGAACACTTCGCGCCTGATCATCAGCGCCCCGCCCCCTACGCCGGAGGCACGCGCGAGGCCATTGATCACCTGTACGTTGCCCTCTGCATCCGGAAGCGGATTGCCCACAAAGCGCATCGCCTGCGTTCTTGCCCGGTCCAGATCCAAGGTGCCAGAAGGGTTCTGCACCTTGTCCCAGAAATAGTTGCGTCGAGGGTAAAAAGCGCCAACCACCGGATGGCCGGAATCAAGCATTCGCCGGATGGCAGACACCGGTAGCCCCTGGTCCGCGTCCAGCATGAAGAGCACATCGCGATCGCTTGCCAGGAAATGCGCCGCGATGAGGTTGCGCAAGTCACTGATGACGGACGCGCTGTGGAACCGCACCTGCACATCCCACTGCCCCTGCAATGCGGACTGCACGTCGAGCAGGGTGACAGCGGTCTGAACGCTGATGGTTCTGCTGTGGGTGGGGATGGCGATGAGCAGTTTCTGCATGGGGTTACCTCGCGTCGGTAGCACCGCGCAAGCATAGCTTGTTGCCAGCGTAATGACGGCTGATGTGAGTGCGGCCTCGGACGGCATGTGTTGCTTCTGTCTGTGTCACGAGGAGCGAAGGCCAAAGAGCCATGGCAGGATCCGAAGCATCCCCAATCAAGGGAAGCGTAGGGGAGAAAGAGGCGAAGTGGTGGCCAGGGACGGAATCGAACCATCGACACGCGGATTTTCAATCCGCTGCTCTACCAACTGAGCTACCTGGCCGCGGGATCTTGCTGACATATGGGGCCGGAGCCCCCCTGCGGGGAG
>JBDLQR010000231.1:0-3681 GCA_039800485.1 Pseudomonadota bacterium | reverse complement strand
ACTATGCGTTTGACTACCAAAGGCCGCTATGCCGTGACTGCGATGGTCGATCTGGCCCTGCACGGCACTCGTGGGCGGGTGTCCCTGGCCGAGATTGCAGCGCGCCAAGGCATTTCCCAGTCCTATCTGGAGCAGCTTTTTGCTGCACTGCGTCGTCGAGGTCTGGTGGATGGAACGCGCGGTCCCGGGGGTGGTTACCAACTGGGTCGCCCCGGTACCGAGATTTCCGTTGCCGATGTGATCGACGCCGTGGACGAATCCGTCGATGCCACCCGCTGCGGTGGGTTGCGCAACTGCCGCGGTGACCACGGTTGTCTCAGCCACAACCTGTGGGAGGAACTCAGCCGGCAGATCCGCCAGTACCTGAGCGATGTGAGCCTGGACACGGTGGTCCAGGAAAACCGCACCCACGGTGAGGCCCAGATCCTGCGGCAGTGGCCCAAGTCCACAGACGAGTCCCGCCTCAAGGCAGCCGCGGTCTGATCGCGGCTGAATCCGGAGAAAAGACCATGGCAATCACCCTGACCGAACGCGCCGCGCGTCACGTCGAGCGTTTCCTGGCCAACAATGAAGGCAATGGCCTGCGTGTGGGCGTCAAGCCCACCGGCTGTTCCGGCTACATGTACATCGTGCAGCCCGCCAGCGAAATCAATGAGCACGACCAGGTGTTCACCTCACAAGGCGTGCAGATCGTGGTGGACGACGAAAGCCTGAAGTACCTCGACGGTACGGAAGTGGACTTCGCCCGCGAGGGCTTGAACGAAGGCTTCCGTTTCGCCAATCCGAACGTCAAGGCCACCTGTGGCTGCGGCGAGAGCTTCAGCCTTTAAAACAAGAAACGCCCGGAGTATCTGATGGCCACACCTCAGACCGAGGTCAGCGAACTGCTGAATCGCAAGTATGACGCTGGCTTTTACACTGATATCGAACAGGACCAGGCCCCGCCGGGCCTGAACGAGGACATCATCCGGCTCATCTCACGCAAGAAGGATGAGCCTGAATGGATGCTGCAATGGCGCCTGCGCGCCTTCGAGCGCTGGCAGAAGATGCCGGAGCCCAAGTGGGCGCATGTGCACTACCCGCCCATCGACTACCAGGCGCTGTGCTACTACTCGGCGCCCAAGAGCCGCACCGATGCGCCCAAGAGCCTGGACGAGGTCGACCCGAAACTGCTCGAAACCTACAAGAAGCTCGGCATCCCGCTGGAGGAGCAGAAAATGCTCGCCGGGGTGGCAGTCGATGTGGTGTTCGACAGCGTGTCGGTACACACCACGTTCAAGGAGAAGCTCGCTGCCGCCGGCGTGATCTTCTGCTCCTTCTCTGAGGCCGTACGCGAACATCCGGATCTCGTGCGCAAATATCTGGGATCCGTGGTGCCGCAGGGAGACAACTATTTCGCCGCACTCAACTCGGCGGTGTTTTCAGACGGCTCTTTCGTCTACATCCCGCCGAACACGCGTTGTCCAATGGAGCTCTCCACCTATTTCCGGATCAACGCCATGAACACCGGGCAGTTCGAGCGCACCCTGGTGATCGCCGATGAGGGCAGCTATGTAAGCTATCTCGAAGGCTGCACGGCACCTCAGCGCGACGAGAACCAGCTGCACGCAGCGGTGGTCGAGCTGGTCGCGCTGGATGATGCGGAGATCAAGTACTCGACGGTCCAGAACTGGTATCCGGGTGACGAGGAAGGCCGTGGCGGCATCTACAACTTCGTGACCAAGCGCGGCGACTGCCGCGGTCGCAATTCCAAGATCTCATGGACCCAGGTGGAAACCGGCTCGGCCATCACCTGGAAATACCCGAGCTGCGTGCTGAAGGGTGAGAACTCGGTCGGAGAGTTCTATTCCGTGGCCGTGACCCATCACCGGCAACAGGCGGACACCGGGACGAAGATGATCCATCTCGGCCGCAACACACGCAGCACCATCATCTCCAAGGGCATCTCGGCCGGCCGGGGGCAGAACGCGTATCGCGGCCTTGTGCGGATTGCGAAGAGCGCCGAGAACGCACGCAACTACACGCAGTGTGATTCCCTCCTGATGGGCAGTGAGTGCGGCGCCCATACCTTCCCCTATGTGGAGGTACGCAACGCCAGCGCCAAGGTCGAACACGAGGCCTCAACCTCGAAAATCAGCGAGGACCAGCTGTTCTACCTGCGCAGCCGCGGCATTGGCAACGAGGACGCGGTCAATCTCATCGTCAACGGTTTCTGCAAGGAGGTCTTCAAGGAGCTTCCCATGGAATTCGCCGTGGAGGCCCAGAAACTCCTGAACATCACGCTTGAAGGCGCAGTGGGGTAAAAGACTCATGCTCAGAATTGAAAACCTGCATGCCGAGATCGACGGCAAACCCATACTCCGCGGTCTCAATCTCACCATTGGCAAGGGCGAGGTGCACGCCATCATGGGCCCGAACGGCTCCGGCAAGAGCACCCTGTCCTACCTCATTGCCGGTCGCCCCGGTTACACGGTGACCGCGGGGTCGATCACCTGGAACGGCAAGGATCTCCTTGCACTGGAGCCCGAGGAACGGGCCGGCGAAGGCGTGTTCCTTGCGTTCCAGTACCCGGTGGAGATCCCGGGCGTGAACAATGTGTACATGCTGCGCGCCGCGGTGAACGGCATTCGCAAATACCGCGGTGAAGCCGAAATCAGCGCGGTGGATTTCCTGAATCTGGTGAAGACCAGAACCCGCGAAATCGGGCTCAAGGAAAGCCTGCTCAACCGGCCGGTCAACCAGGGTTTTTCGGGGGGCGAGAAGAAGCGCAACGAGGTGTTCCAGATGAGCATCCTCGAGCCCTCGCTGGCGATCCTCGACGAGACTGACTCAGGGCTCGACATCGACGCACTCAGGATCGTGGCGGATGGCGTGAATCGTCTGCGCAGCCCCGACCGCGCCTTCATGGTGGTGACCCATTACCAGCGCCTGCTCGACTACATCGTGCCCGACCAGGTGCACGTCCTCGCGAATGGCCGGATCGTGAAATCCGGACCGCGAGAACTTGCCCTGGAGCTGGAGGCCAAGGGTTATGACTGGCTTCTGGAGGACGCAGCGTGATGGGACTGATGGAATCACTGGCCCGCGATCTCGGCGGGGGGGAAGGCTCCGGAGCGGTGCAGGCAGTGCGCGAGGCGGCGTTCAGGCTTGCCCTTGCACAGGGTGTGCCCAGCCCGCGTGACGAGGATTGGCGCTATACCGATTTGAGCAGTCTGTCCGGACAGGAATTCAGGGCCGCAAGTGCCGGCCGTCTGGACCACCACACCCTGCCCCTCATGGACCTGGACGCGTGGCGGCTGGTGTTCGTCAACGGACGCTTCGCGCCGCCACTCTCTGATCTGTCCGCTTTGCCTGCAGGCATCACGGTGCGCCTGCTGGAAGAGATGTCACGCCAGGATCCGCAATGGCTTGCCGAACATCTGTCGCGACAGGCCGCACCCGAAGCGCGCACTTTCGTGGCACTGAATGCCGCAGCGGCGCCAGACGGCCTGCATGTTGAAGTCGCGCCCGGCACGCAACTGGAAAAACCACTGCTGGTGATCTTCGCCACGATAGGCGCCGGCACACCGACAGTGGTGTCGCCGCATCTCCACCTGCAGGCAGGCCGCCACAGCCGGGTCGATCTTGTCGAACTCCACCTCACACAGGGCGAGGGCTCGACCCTCACCAACGCCCATACCC
>JBDLQR010000230.1:0-12110 GCA_039800485.1 Pseudomonadota bacterium | reverse complement strand
GAGCGCGGCCAGATACGCCCGAATCGCTTGCAGGGGTGGTTGCCAGAGATGGCCTCTGGACTCCACGCCCGCGCGGTCCGAAACGCCGAGGCCAAGCAGGAAGCGGCCCCCCGAGAGCTCGCTCAGGGTCTGCTGTGCCATGGCAGTGGCCTTGGGATCGCGGCCGTAGAGATTGAGCACACCGGTGGCCACGGTGAGTGCTTGAGTGTGCTCGAGCATGAGCGCCGAAGCCACCATAGGGTCCCGGCCGAGATCATCCGGCAGCCAGACCGCGCCGTAGCCCAGCTCCTCGATTGCCCGCGCGGTGCCCCTCAGTTCGGCTGCGGGGATGCCTTCCGTGGGCAGATACACGCCCTGTGCGGTGAGTCTCAAAGGCAGTTGCTCCTGCTGAATGACGCAGCAAGCCTAGAGCAGGCCCACGGTGGCGCGCCAGCAGCGCGCACCACGCTGGCCACGACGGCCCTTTCTGGTGCGCTTCCTGCGGAGGCGGCCAATGAAAAACCCGCGCGCACTGGCATTTGGACGAATGGCATCCCCTTTGCTTTCTCTACTGGCAAAACAATCAAAGGTCCGTGACCCGGAGCTGACCCGGGCCGGGCGCAGAACGTGCAGCGTCTGCCGCGTGACGTGACGAACTTCGGTATAGTCAGAAGTTCGCGCACGCGGCAGGCGCTGGGCGACCAAAGAGGTAATCGGACGAATGTCCTTGCGACTCCTGAAGTACGCGCTCGACCGCAAGCACGCGGAGCCGCGTTGGTTCAACACCCCTGCCGAACCGCGGAGTCACTACGACGTGGTCATCGTGGGCGCGGGAGGACATGGCCTCGCAGCGGCCTATTACCTCGCCAGCCGGCATGGCATCCGGCGGGTTGCCGTGTTCGACAAGGGTTATCTCGGGGGCGGCAACACCGGCCGCAACACCACCATTGTTCGCTCCAATTATCTGACACCCGAAGGGGTGAAGTTCTACGACCGCAGCGTGCGCCTGTTTGAAGGCTTGTCGGAGGAACTCGACACCAACCTTTTTTACACCAACCGGGGACATTTCACGCTGGCTCACAACGAGGCGACCCTGCGTACCGCGCGGTGGCGTGCGGAGGTCAACCGGCATTACGGCATACAGAGCAGTCTGGTAGGCCCGGAGGCGGTGAAAGAGGCCTGTCCCTGGATCGATCTCGAATGCGGCGGCAAGCATCCCATCATGGGCGCGCTCTACCACGCCCCGGGCTCGATCGTGCGGCATGATGCGGTGGCCTGGGGGTATGCACGCGGGGCCTCACGCCTCGGTGTGGAAATCTTCCAGAACACACCGGTGACCGGCATCGAAATCTCCGCCGGATGCGTCAGCGGCGTGCGGACGCCGCACGGAGTGGTCAAGACCGGCCGGGTGCTGAGTGCCGTTGCCGGCAGCACCCCCACACTGCTGAAGATGGTGGGCCTCGACAGTCCCGTGGACATTGTCCCGTTGCAAGCCTGCGTGACAGAGCCAATGAAGCCATGGCTCGATACGATCATCGTTTCCGGCAGTCTGCATGTGTATGTCAGCCAGACTGCGCGCGGGGAACTGGTGATGGGGGCGGCGGTGGATCCCGCGGAATTGCACTCCACCCGTTCCTCGCTCGAGTTCGTCACCGGACTGGCGGATCAGATCCTCGACCTCTTCCCGTTCCTGGCAAACGTCCGCATCAACCGGCAATGGGCAGGCATGGCGGACATGACGCCTGATTTCGCCCCGGTGATGGGGCGCACCGCGGTCAGCGGTTTCTATCTCGACGCGGGCTGGGGGACCTGGGGGTTCAAGGCCACACCCGTGTGCGGAGAAACCATGGCCTACACCATCGCCCATGACGAAAACCATCCGCTCATCACGGCCTTCGGCATGGAGCGTTTCGAGCGCATGCACATGCTGGGTGAAAAAGGCGCAGCCGCGGTGGGGCACTGAGCATGAAGATTTTCGATTGCCCGATTCTCGGCCCGCGGCCCGCCAGCGAATTCCAGTGCGCGGGCAGCGCACTCGCCGGCATGCAGAATGATGACCTGCAAAGCGCCCGTCACGCTGTGTACTTCGGTGATGCTACCGCCAAGGTGAAGCGCGAATGGTGGTTCCATCGCGCCTCCCAGTTGTGGTTCATCGTCTCCCGCGATACTGCCACCGACAGCGTGATCGAGATTGCGCTGGCCTCCGCGGCCGGAGCCGATCATGACGCATAGATTGCCGCCCCAGCCGGGGGAGTGGATTACCCGCGATGCACCGCTAGCCTTCACCTTTGAGGGAGTGGCTTGCCAAGGCTTCGCCGGAGACACCGTGAGCAGTGCATTGCTCGCCAACGGCGTGCGGGTGCTCGGGCGCAGTTTCAAGTACCACCGTCCACGCGGCGTGCTGTCTGCCGCCAACCATGATGCGAATGTGCTGCTGCAGACCGCCACGGATCTGAATATCCGGAGCGACGTCTCGCCCGTCATGGCCGGTGAGTCATATCGGGCAGTCAACACGTTCGGCGGGGTTGTGCGGGACAAGGCCCGCGCGATCGAGGCGCTGTCTGCGCTGCTGCCCGTGGGCTTCTATTACAAGACCTTCCACAAGCCACGCCGGCTGTTCCCGGTCTGGGAGCGGATGATCAGAAAGCTCAGCGGGCTTGGCAGAGTCGCCCCGGGTTTCCCTGAGGCCCGTTTGCCCTGGCGACGCCTGTACTGCGACTGTCTGGTGATTGGGGCCGGCCCCTCAGGCCTTGCTGCGAGCCTGCGCCTCGCTGCTGCGGGTGCCCGGGTGGTGCTGGCAGATGAGAATGCGAGGGTGGGAGGCAGTGCGGCGTGGACAGCCGGAGCCGGTGCCTGGTTGGCTGCCGCGCAGGCGACCGCGCAAGACTCACCGACGATGACAGTGCTGACCGGTGCCTTCGCGGCGGGGCTCTACAGCGACCTCGAAGTGCCACTGGTGAGTCGGGAAGGTCTGACGCTCGTCACACCGCGACGGCTGCTCGTGACCACGGGTGTGATCGAACAGCCGGCAGTGTTTCGCAACAATGACTTGCCCGGCGTGATGCTCGCCAGCGCAGCCCAGCGACTGGTTGCTCGCTACGGCGTGGCCCCTTTCACCCGCGGCGTGATGCTCGCCGGCAATCCCGAGGCCTGTGAGGCGTGGGTGTGGCTGCTCGAGCGAGGCCTCACCCTCGAAGCCCTGCTGCTTCTGCCCGGCTTTACACCGCCCCCCGAAACCTTGGCAAGCCTGCAGGCACGCGGCGTGCGCATGGTGCGCGATGTCACCGCGCTGGAAGCCTTGGCGCAGGACGGTGTGCTCGCCGGGGTCCGTTGCGAGGCGGGTGGTCGCGAGCACCGGTTTGTCTGCGATGGCCTGCTGATGAGCACAGGCTGGGCGCCGGCGACGCAACTGCTGCATCAGGGCGGCGCGCGTTTCGCGCATGAGGCTGTCATCGACCAGCGCATCCCCACGGAATTGCCGCGCGGTCTTTATGCGGCCGGGCGGGTGAACGGCGTCTACGACTTCGAGGCCCGGCGGCAGGATGGTGAGGCTGCTGCGGATGAAATCCTTGCGAGTCTCGGGTATTCCTCCGCCGGTACACCGCGACCTGCGCGGGCGGGGGAAGCGCACTCCCATTCACGACCCTTCTTTGCCCATCCTCGTGGACGGAACTTCGTCGACTTCGATGAGGACATCCAGCTGCACGATCTGGAAGTGGCCTGCCGTGAGGGCTTCGACAACATCGAATTGCTGAAACGCTTCACCACCAACGGCATGGGCCCGAGTCAGGGCAAACATTCCAACCTCAATGCTGCGCGTTGGCTGGCCGACTATCACGGGGTTGGCATGGATGCGGTCGGTTCAACCACGGCGCGGCCCTTCTATCACCCGGTGCCGATGGGCGTGCTGGCCGGCAGAAGAATCCGTCCCCAGGCACATGGCGCCCTCGAGCCGCAGCATCGCGCGGCCGGCGCCGTGTGGATGGAAACTGGCGCGTGGTTGCGCCCCCGACGCTACGCTGACAGTGGCCCGACCGGGCTCGCCGAGTACCGCGCCGTCCGGGAGGGCGTAGGCATGATCGACGTGTCCACCTTGGGCAAGCTCGAGATCTTCGGGCGTGATGCGGTGAGGCTGCTGGAGCTCGCATTCACCGGACGTTTCGCAAGCCTCAAAGCCGGGCGTTCCCGTTACGTGCTCATGTGTGATCAACGTGGCACGGTGGTCGACGATGGTCTGGCGGCCTGTCTCGGTGAGCATCATTTCTATCTGACCGCGGGTTCCGGCCACGTCCAGGCGACTTGCCGGCAGCTCACGCAGATCGCCGCGCTCTACGGCCTGCAAGTCGAGGTGGTGGACCGTACCCGACAGATGACTGCGATCAACGTCGCGGGCCCGCGGGCCAGGATGCTCCTGCAGCCGCACACGCCCCAAGGCCTCGATGACGTGGCCTTCCCCTTCACACAGGTGCGTGACACCACGCTGTTCGGACTGCCCGCGCGCATGATGCGGGTGGGTTTCGTGGGCGAAACGGGCTTTGAAGTGCATGTGCGCTACACCGATGGTCCACGTCTCTGGCAGGCCTTGCTGGATGCAGGTGCACCTCTGGGCTTGCGCCCGTTCGGCGTGGAAACCCAGCGTCTGCTGCGCCTGGAAAAAGCCCATCTCATCGTCGGCCATGACACCGACGGCGTGATGCACCCCTTCGAGACACCGCTCGCGGGCCTCGTGGCCTTGGACAAGCCGCAGTTCCAGGGCAAAGCGGCGCTCGATCTGCTGCAGCACCAGGTCACACGCCGGCTCATTGGCTTCGAGACGAGCGAGGGGGGGAGCGAGGCTCTGGAAGAGTGTCATCTCATCATCAGGGAGGGCGAGATCTGCGGCCGCATCACCAGCGTCGCGAGGAGTCCGGTTCTCGGCAAGACCATCGGCCTCGCGGTAATCGAATGCCCGGCAGGACAGCCACTGCCTGAAGCCATGGAGCTCCGCAACGGACGCGGGCAACTGGTGCGTGCAAGTCTCTGCGCGGGTGCGTTCTACGACCCCGCAAACACCCGGCAGAACGAGGGGGCGGCATGAGACAGAGCCCACTCCTGTCCTGTTTTTCCGAGAGCGACTTCGTACAGGGTGAAGTCGATGGTGTGACTCTCGCCTTGCGTCGAAAGGGTGGCAGGAGCGCTGCTACCTGGATGGCAGATCACAGTCATGGGCAGCGCTGCCTGTGGGTGGGCGAGGGTGCAGAGTCAGTGCTGGCCCAGGACGGCCTTGAGGGTACCCGCCTGTTGCAACGGGTGGCGCATCCCAAGGGTGGTTGGGTCGTACGCCTGGGGAGCGCACGTTTCCTCAGGGTCTGCGCATCATCCGCGCGCGATCCCGCCACATGGCCAGCAGGCTTTCTGGAACTGCCGCTCGACAGTGTGGACCTCGCGCTGGGAGGTGAGCGCGCCATCCAGGTGCTGTCCGAATTCTGCGCCAGCCCGATCGCCGACTGCACGCCCGCGGACTGGTATCCGGTCACGCTCGCTGGACACGAAGTCGCGCTGTGGCGCGACGGCCTGATTTTCCATGTGGTCTGTGCGCCCGCCGATGCCCTCTCGGTCTTTGCCACCCTCGCCGCAGGTTTGCGCGATGTGGGCGGTGAGCTCATCGGTCTCCACGATATTTCCGAACGTTCGCAATCCGGAGTCCAGGCATGAACCTGAAACAGGCCCAGAAATTTCTGAAGGACCATGACATCCGCTATGTGCTGGCCCAGTTCGTGGACGTCCACGGTGTGGCCAAGACCAAGTCGGTGCCGGTCTCGCATTTCGAGGACATTCTCAGCAGTGGGGCGGGCTTCGCCGGGTTCGCGATCTGGGGCATGGGCATGGCACCGCATGATCCGGACTACATCGGTATAGGCGATCTCTCCACGCTCTCGGTCGTGCCGTGGCAACCCGGCTACGCCCGCATCGTGTGTGATGGCAGGGTGCGCGGCAAACCCTATGCCTTCGATACCCGGCATGTGCTGAAGCAGGTGCTGGGCGCCAGCGATGCCCGCGGCTGGACGGTGAATGTGGGTGTGGAACCCGAGTTCATGGTTCTGCGTAAACAGGAGGACGGGGGACTTGCGCCCGCGGATGACAGCGACACGCTTGAGAAGCCCTGCTACGACTACAAGGGTCTGTCCCGCGGACGGGCTTTCATAGAACGTCTGGTGTCCTCTCTGCAGACTACCGGCTTCGATGTCTACCAGATCGACCACGAGGATGCGAACGGGCAATTCGAGATCAATTACACCTATGCCGATGCCCTGACGGCAGCCGACCGGTTTGTGTTTTTCCGCATGGCCGCCGGAGAGATCGCGCGCGAGATGGACCTCATCTGCTCGTTCATGCCCAAACCTTTCCGGCACCGGACCGGCAGTGGTCTGCACATGCATCTCTCGCTCAGTGGCAACGGCAAGGCGAATCTGTTCCACGATGACAAGGACAAACATGGCATGGGGCTTTCTCGCCTCGGCTATCAGTTCCTGGGCGGGCTGTTGAAACATGCCAGAGGCCTGTGCGCACTGCTCGCGCCTTCCGTGAATTCCTATAAACGTCTGGTGGTCGGGGAATCCCTGTCCGGCGCGACCTGGGCACCGGCGTATATCACGTTCGGAGACAACAACCGGACTTCCATGATTCGTATTCCCTATGGGCGTCTTGAATGCCGCCTGGCCGACCCGAGCTGCAACCCCTATCTCGCGATGGCGGCAGTGGTGGCGGCGGGCATGGATGGTGTGGAGCACAAGATGGACCCCGGCCCACCCCAGAATGAAAATCTCTATGAGCTTTCACGCGCGGAATTGCGCGAACGAGGCATCGGAGTGTTGCCGCAGAACCTGGGCGAAGCGCTGGACGCGCTGGAGGCAGATCCCCTGTTCGCGCGGGTACTGGGGGCTGAGCTCATCCAGGAGTTTCTCAAGGTCAAGCGCATGGAGTGGGTGGAGTACTCCCGGCATGTGTCCGACTGGGAGCTCAAGCGATACCTCGAATTCTATTGAGGAGCAAAGACAGGATGTGTGGAATTGTTGGCCTTTATCTCAAGAATCCGGCACTGAACGACAGGCTCGGTGCACTGTTTGCGCCCATGCTGCTGGAGATGACCCAGCGCGGCCCGGACAGCTCCGGCTTTGCGCTCTACCGTGATCAGCAACCGCAAGGGCGCCTGAAGCTGGTGCTGCAGTGTGCGGAACCGGACTTCAGCTGGCCGGAACTGGCAGCGGAACTGACCCGCGTGTTTGCCGTGGACGTCGATTTCTCGGCAGTTCACACGCATTGCCTCTTTTCCCTCACGGCGGATGAAACCGCAGTGCGCCAGTATTTCGCGCGTGCAGGACTGCCGTGTGCCGTGGTGAGCATCGGCAGGCACATCGAGATTTACAAGGAAGTCGGGCTGCCTGAACAAGTTGCCAGCTTCTTCCGGCTGCGCGAGGCGCGCGGCAGTCACGCCGTGGGTCATACCCGCATGGCCACCGAGAGTGCGGTCACCACGGCCGGGTCTCACCCCTTCTCCACCGGGAGCGATCTCTGTCTTGTGCACAACGGATCACTCTCCAACCACAACCGACTGCGCCGCAAGCTGGAAAAGGCCGGTGCCGTGTTCCGCACGGACAACGACTCCGAAGTGGCGGCCCAGTACCTGGATATCCAGATGCGACAGGGTGCGAGTCTGGAGCAGGCCTTGTATTCGGCCCTCGATGACCTGGACGGCTTCTTCACCTTCACCGTGGGAACCAGCGACGGCTTTGCCGTGCTGCGCGATCCCATTGCCTGCAAACCTGCGGTAATGGCAGAAACGGCAGACTGGGTAGCCATGGCCTCCGAGTATCGTGCGCTGGCTGGCCTGCCGGGGGTGGAAACGGCCAGGGTCTGGGAACCTGAACCAGCCACGGTCTATGTCTGGGAGCAGGGCGGACGTGCGCGCACGGCCGGCAAGAATGCTCAGGAGGCTGCACCCCGATGAACGCGGTCGCAAGCGAAACACGCATCATGGATCTGCGCCAGATCAGCGTGCGGGAACTGAACCAGGCCTTGCATGATCTGCGCGAGGAAGGCGCGCCTACGCGCTGGCAGGTTCGTAATGCCGCGGGTGAACACGCGCTCGCCGTCGGCATCAATGCACCTTGCACGGTGGAGATCAACGGCCACGTGGGCTACTACTGTGCCGGCATGAACAAGTACGCCGAGCTCACCATCCATGGCAATGCTGGCACGGGGCTCGCCGAGAACATGATGTCCGGGCGAGTCACCCTCAAAGGCAATGCCAGCCAGTCGGCAGGCGCCACGGGGCGCGGCGGATTGCTGGTTATCGAGGGCGACGCTGCCGCGCGCTGCGGCATCTCCATGAAAGGCATCGATATCGTCGTGCGCGGGTCGGTCGGGCATCTGTCGGCATTCATGGCCCAGAGAGGCCGGCTCGTCGTCTGTGGGGATGCCGGTCCGGCGCTGGGCGATTCGCTCTACGAGGCCCAACTCTTCGTGCGCGGCCAGGCCGCTGATCTCGGTGCCGACTGCATCGAGAAGGAGATGCGTACCGAACATCTCGAGGCCTTGGGGGCGCTGCTGGACCAGGCTGGCATCAACCTCCCGGCGCGTGCCTTCCGGCGCTACGGGTCGGCACGCACGCTTTATCACTTCAACATCGACCATGCGGATACGTACTGAGGAAACTCCATGTCCAGCCAATACCCAGGGATGATCGAGTCGGCGCTGTTCAGTCGCGACGTGATCGCCGAGATCCAGCGCGCGGCCACCGAGGGGATTTACGACATCCGTGGCTGGGGTGCAAAGCGACCCTTGCCCCATTTTGATGATCTGGTGTTCCTCGGGGCTTCCATGTCCCGCTACCCGCTCGAAGGTTATCGGGAACGCTGTGACACCCGCGTCACGCTGGGAACGCGTTATGCGAAAAAGCCGCTGGAACTGAAGATCCCCATCACCATCGCCGGCATGAGCTTCGGGGCGCTGTCAGCCCAGGCCAAGGAGGCGCTGGGGCGGGGCGCCTCGGCCGTGGGGACCAGCACGACCACCGGTGATGGCGGCATGACGCCCGAGGAGCGCGCAGCATCCTCCCTGCTGGTCTACCAGGTCCTGCCCTCACGTTACGGCATGGATCCCGACGATCTCCGGCGGGCTGATGCCATCGAGGTCGTGCTGGGGCAAGGCGCAAAGCCGGGTGGTGGTGGCATGCTGCTGGGGCAGAAGATCAATGCGCGCGTGGCGGGCATGCGTGATCTGCCGCCCAACATCGATCAGCGCAGCGCGTGCCGGCATCCGGACTGGACCGGACCCGATGATCTGGAGATCAAGATTCGCGAACTGCGGGAAATCACCGACTGGGAAAAACCGGTCTACGTGAAGATAGGCGCGAGCCGCAGTTATTACGACACGGCGCTCGCAGTGAAGGCGGGCGCTGATGTGATTGTGCTGGATGGCATGCAGGGAGGAACTGCGGCAACCCAGAATGTCTTCATCGAACACGTGGGCATTCCCACCCTGCCAGCGCTGCGCCAGGCGGTTGAAGCGCTGACCGAACTCGACATGCACCGCAAGGTGCAGCTGATAGTGTCCGGTGGTATTCGCACCGGTGCCGACGTTGCCAAGGCGCTGGCGATGGGTGCGGATGCGGTATCGATCGGCGTTGCGGCACTGATTGCGCTGGGCGACAACAGCCCGGCGCTCGATGAGGAATATCGCAAGCTCGGCAGTCGCGCCGGATGTTATGACGACTGGCAGGCCGGCCGCGACCCCGCCGGTATCACCACCCAGGATGAAACCCTCGCCAGCCGGCTCGATCCTGAGCTCGGTGGCCGTCGGCTCGCCAATTACCTGCGTACACTGAACATGGAGACACAGATCATCGCGCGTGCCTGTGGCAAGTCACACGTACACAACCTGGAGCCGGAAGATCTGGCGGCGCTCACCATCGAGGCGGCCGCCATGGCTGGTGTACCCCTGGCGGGCACGCAGTGGATTCCCGGACGCGACGGACGTTTCTGAGACGCCCGTCGCCTGCGCCGCAGATCAGCCCAGGCCGCGGGCGGCTGCCTTGATCTCGCGTCGCCGACGGTGGAGCACCGGCTCGGTATAACCATTGGGCTGGTGCACGCCGCCGAACACCAGTTCGCACGCGGCCTGGAAGGCCACGGACTCATCAAAGTTGGCTGACATCGGCTTGTAACCGGGCTCGTTCGCGTTCTGGCGATCCACCACCACAGCCATGCGCTTGAAGGTCTCGAGTACATGCCGGCGCTGCACATAATCGTGTCGCAGCCAGTTCGCGATGTGCTGGCTGGAGATGCGCAGGGTGGCGCGGTCTTCCATCAGTCCGACATCGTTGATGTCCGGGACCTTGGAGCAACCGATGCCAAGGTCAATCCAGCGCACCACATAGCCGAGGATACCCTGACAGTTGTTTTCCAGCTCAGCCTGCACCTGTTCCCGCGTGAGCGGCGTATCCCCCAGCAGCGGGATCGTCAGGATGTCGTCCAGACTGGCACGCGGACGCTTCTTCAGTTCGTTCTGCATCGCCCAGACGTTGGTCTGGTGGTAGTGCATGGAATGAATGGTGGCCGCCGTTGGTGAGGGTACCCAGGCGGTGCTGGCCCCGGCGAGAAGATGTGCCTGCTTGGTCTCCACCATTTCGCGCATGAGGTCTGGCTTGGGCCACATGCCCTTGCCAATCTGGGCCTTGCCCTGCAAGCCGCAGGCGAGGCCGATGTCCACATTCCAGTTCTCGTAAGCCTTGATCCACTTTTCCTGTTTCATGGCCTCCTTGCGCACCATCACGCCGGCTTCCATGGAGGTGTGAATCTCGTCACCGGTGCGATCGAGGAAGCCGGTGTTGATGAAGATGATGCGCTCGCGGGCCGCGCGGATGCACTCCTTGAGATTGACGGTGGTGCGGCGTTCTTCATCCATGATGCCGATCTTGAGCGTGTTGCGCGGCAGTTCGAGCATGTCTTCCACGCGGTCGAAGATTGAACAGGCGAAGGCGACTTCCTCCGGACCGTGCATCTTGGGCTTGACGATGTAGAGCGAACCCTGCCGTGAGTTGCGCACACGACCCAGTCCACGCAGGTCGTACAGGGCAATGGTGGCGGTGATCACGGCGTCCAGAATGCCCTCCGGCACCTCTTCCCCGTTCAGCAGCACCGCATCGTTGGTCATGAGGTGCCCTACATTGCGCACCAGGAGCAGTGCACGACCATGCAAGGTGGCTGGCTTGCCAGCCGGATCAAGATATTCACGGTCCGGAGCCAGCGTGCGGGTCATCGTGCGGCCGCCCTTCTCGAAGGTATCGGTGAGGGTGCCCTTCATGAGGCCGAGCCAGTTGCGGTAGACCTCCGTCTTGTCCACAGCATCGGCGGCAGCTACGGAGTCTTCGCAGTCCTGGATGGTGGTGACTGCGGATTCGAGCATCAGGTCCTTCACATGGGCCGGATCGACCTTGCCCACGGTGTGGCTCGGATCAATCTGGATGATGACGTGCAGGCCATTGTTGCGCAGGAGCACTTCCGTCGGCTGCGCCGGCTCACCGTTGTAGCCCACGAACCGCGCAGGCTCCTGCAAGCCGCACACCACGCCGCCCTTGAGCACCACCTCTAGCGCACCCTTCTGCACGCGATAGCCCACGGAATCCGCATGGCTGCCTTCTGCAAGCGGTGCAACCTGGTCGAGGAAATGACGGGCATAGGCAATCACGCGCGCGCCGCGCACCGGGTTGTAGGCCCCGCTGCGGTCCGCGCCGTCGGTTTCCGGAATGACATCAGACCCGTAGAGCGCATCGTAGAGCGAACCCCAGCGCGCATTGGTCGCGTTCAGCGCATAGCGTGCATTCTTGACCGGCACCACCAGCTGCGGCCCTGCAATGCAGGCGATTTCCTCATCCACCTGCGTGGGGGTGACCTGGAAGTCGGGGCCCTCAGGCAGCAGATAGCCGATCTTCTGCAGGAATTTCTTGTACTGGCCGTGGTCGTGCGGGGCATCGCAGCGGGACTGGTGCCAGGTGTCGATCTCGGCCTGCAGACGGTAGCGTTTCAGCAACAGGATATTGTTGCGGGGGGCGAGCTCACTCAACAGGGTTTCGAGCGATGCCCAGTAGCGCG
>JBDLQR010000229.1:0-5938 GCA_039800485.1 Pseudomonadota bacterium | reverse complement strand
CCTACCACACGTGGGTGCCCGCGGTCCGGACCTTGTTGGCGCGAGCAGACGGGGATTTGTCACGTTTCCACGCGGCCGTGACGGAACTTGGACAACTCCCTCCCGCGGCGCGCGCGCGTGCTCTGCATGCACTGATGCCTGCACCGGCTACAGGGCCGCAACCAGGCCCTCCATAACTCCGGGTTCTAAAGCTGCGCCCAATCGGTCTTTGGGCCTGCACACGACCTTGTTTACGCTCTGCCTCCTTACAGGCGGAGCCACCATGCACATCACTTTCGTGAAGAAAATCCAGGCCAATGGCACGCCCTGTCGCAAGTGCCAGGAAGTGGAAACCTGGCTCAAGCAAGGTGGTTGGTGGACACGGGTGGATGCGGTCGCGGCAATCGATGAACGGGACCCGGCCGGCGAGGGCGCGCGGCTGGCACTGGCACACGGAGTTCGCGCGGCGCCCTTCTTCGTGGTCCGTACGACCGATGAGGTGCGCGTTTATACCGTCTTTCTGCAGTTCGTCGATGAAATCCTGAAGCCCGGCGGCGCAGAGCACCTCTGACAGGGTCAGAGGGTCGGCAACGGAATATCCTGGAATAGCGCTTCCAGTGCCTCTGCATCAGCGGCTGCCGCGGCCGCATCAACCACTTCACGGGTGAGGTGTGGCGCAAACAACTCCATGAAGTCGTACATGTAGCGCCGCAGGAAGCTGCCGCGACTGAAGCCGATTCGAGTCACGCTGTAGTCAAAGAGATGGCTGGCATCGATGGCCACCAGTTCGCGGTCGACAGCGCTGTCGTAGGAAAGTGACGCGACGATACCCACCCCCAACCCCAGTCGCACGTAAGTCTTGATGACATCGGCATCCGTCGCCGTGAAGACTACTTTCGGCACGAGGCCTTCGCGCCGGAAAGCTTCGTCCAGCTGGGAACGACCGGTGAAACCGAAGACATAGGTCACCAGCGGATATTCCGCGAGTGCTGCCAGGGACACGCGTTCCAGGCGGGTCAGTGGATGATCCGGGGGCACCACGATGCTGCGATTCCAGCGATAGCAAGGCAGCATCACCAGGCCTTGGTAGAGTTCGAGCGCCTCTGTCGCAATGGCAAAATCCACGGCATGTTCGGCGGCCAACTCAGCGATCTGCGCAGGAGATCCCTGATGCATGTGCAAGGCCACTTCCGGATAGCGCGCGATGAACTTGCGAATCACATCCGGCAGCACATAACGGGCCTGGGTGTGCGTGGTTGCGATGGAGATACTGCCCCTGCGTTGGTCGGTATGCTCCTGCGAGATGCGCTTGATGTTCTCGACCTCGGACATGATCCGTCCCGCCAGCGCGATGATCTGTTGCCCGGCCGGAGTGATATCCGTGAAGTGCTTGCCCGCGCGCAGGAAGATCTGGACACCAAGCTCATCCTCCAGCAGACGAATCTGCTTGCTCACGCCAGGCTGCGAAGTATGCAGACGCTCGGCGGTCGCCGAGACGTTGAGATTGTTGCGGGCGACCTCCCAGATGTAGCGCAGCTGCTGCAATTTCACGGGTGTGACTCAGGATTTGCCGGAGATTCGGGCAAGGGTTGCATCATGAGCCGCCCAGTGATCCGGATGCAGCCAGGTCTCGACCAGGCTGGCCATCTCCACGGCGCGGGGATCCACGACCCCATCCACCGGGCGTGAGCCTGCGGCAATACGCTTGAAGGCACGCATGACCTGTGGTTTGCGGGCGGTGATGGGGGCGAGGAAAGCCTGCTGGAAGGACGCAAACTCCTGATCGATGGGGCACACCGCATCCGCAAGCCCGAGTTGGAACGCCAGTGAGGCATCAATGAATTCTGCCCGGGTGAGGAGACGCAGCGCGCGTGCGGGCCCTGCCAGGCGCAACAGATCCGCGCCCCCACCCCAGGCAGGAGAAATCCCCATCGCACCCTGTACAAAGGCCATGCGGGCATGGGCTGCAAAGACGCGCATGTCACAAGCCACCGCGAGCTCCGCGCCTCCGCCAATCGCATCACCATTGAGCAGCGCAACTACTGGCACCGGGAATTGCCTTATCGAATCGAGTGCAGCACGCGAATGAATGGCCATCGCCTCGGTACCCTCACGATCACGCAAGGAATCGAATTCTTGCAGATCTCCACCCGCCGCAAAACAGCGCTCGCCTGCCCCGGTCAAGGTTGCTGCAATCAGCTCGGGGTGCTGGGCGTGGGCCTCAAACACCGCGCGCAGCTCGCCGAGCACAGCCTGGCTGAGCGCGTTGCGCTTTTCGGGGCGGTTGATCAGGACATGAAGAATGCCATGCTCGAGGCGAACGTCGAGGAAACGGGGGGAGGTGATGGAGGCCATGCGGGGGGCGCCTCGGAAAAAGTACGCCGGCGGGGAAGGGGTCCCAACCGGCGCGGGCGTTGCATTGGTGCTAATTATTATTGAAGGCTGCTAGGGGCATGGTGTACCGGTAGAGGCGGATCATCTCCGCCATCCGGTCCTTCAGTTGGAGCTTCCTCTTTTTGAGTCGTTCCAGCTCGAAGGGATCCATGACGACGCGTCCAGCGTTGACGCCCCAGACCTGGGTCCTGAGCGTGCTGTACTTGTCGTATAGCCGACGGAACTGTGCACTTTCGAGGACCAATGCGTCAACGACATCCTGCTCAAATTCGAACATTTGTCCTCCTTTTTCAGGTCGCTGATTGACTCGGCGCGCATCCCACGCTAGCCGAGTCCTGGCGGCTCGGCAAGCTTTGGGCAACAGAGGGGTGGCCCGATTAGAGCCTGTTTTTCAAAGGTTTTCTTTTTGAGCCACTTGATTGCATATTTTTTTCGAGGGCCTCCCGGCGACTCTTTGTGGGAATCATCTGAAACTGTCGGTCGCTTCCAGCAGCGCCGCCGTGATGCCCGGTTCGAAAGCCGAATGGCCAGCGTCCGGGATCACCACCAGTCTGGAACCGGGCCAGCGTCGATGCAGGTCCCAGGCCGTGGCCGCAGGGCACACCACGTCGTAACGTCCCTGAACGATGATGCCGGGCAGATGAGAGATGGATTGCATGCCGTCGAGCAGCGCGGAATCCGAGTCGAAAAATCCGCCGTGCACGAAGTAATGCGCCTCGATGCGCGCGAAAGCGAGTGCAAACTCATCCTCGCCGAAGGCCTCGATGCGCGCTGCATCGGGAATCAGGCAGCTGGTGCGCGCTTCCCATATGCTCCACGCCCGGGCCGCCTTGAGCCTTTCCACCGGCTCATCCCCTGTGAGCCGCCGATGGTACGCGGCGATCAGGTCGCCGCGCTCTGCCGGGGGGATGATGTTGACGTAATCCGCGAAGGCCTCCGGGAAAAGCGCGCTCGCACCGTCCTGGTAGAACCACGCGAGCTCCTGACGCCGCAGCGTGAAGATGCCGCGCAGGACAAGTCCTGTGACCCGTGCCGGATGCGATTGCGCACAGGCAAGCGCCAGCGTGGACCCCCAGGACCCTCCGAACAGCAGCCAGGCAGGAATCCCGAGGTGTTCGCGCAGACGTTCCATGTCTGCCACCAGATCCCAGGTGGTGTTGTGATCCAGGCACGCATGAGGAGTCGATTTGCCGCAGCCGCGCTGATCGAACAACACGATCCGCCAGCTGGCAGGATCGAAGAAACGGCGCATTGCGGGTGAAGTAGCTCCGCCCGGTCCGCCATGGAGAACCACGACCGGCTTGCCGTCCGGATTGCCGCACTGTTCCCAATACACCCGGTGGCCGTGCCCTACATCGAGGAAACCGGAGTCGTAGGGATCGAGCGGGGGATAAAGATCTCGCATGGAGGACGTCGCACAAGTTTGGGAGGCAGAAGGTAATCCACGTACCATGCCGGCTCTGCCAGCTGGCTGGGGGCCGGTACGCACCATCATCATGACCCAAACCTGTTCCGGCGAACATATTGTCTTCCTCACCGGCAAGCTGGCCGAGCGTAGCCTTGCCCGCGTGCTCACGGAGCTCACGCCCTGTGGTTTCACCTGGGAGATTCGGGTGCTTGGCGTGGCTGTGGCGGCACTGCTCACGACGGACATGATCGCCCGGCGCATCGGGGATCTGACCGGTATCTCGCGCGTGATTGTGCCGGGGCGGTGTCGCGGCGATCTCGCCCCTTTGACCGCGCGTTTTGGTGTGCCCTTCGAGCGCGGTCCCGAGGAACTCAAGGACATGCCGGGCCACTTCGGCGCGCAACGACGGGCTCGCGATCTCTCTCGCCACGACTGTCTCATCTTTGCCGAGATCGTGGACGCGCCCCATCTCACGCCCGAAGCCGTCGTGGCACGCGCACGCCGCTACCGTGAGGATGGTGCCGATGTCATAGATGTTGGTTGCATCCCTGATCTGTCCTTCCCCGCCCTCGCTGATTGCGTAGCGGCGCTCAAGAGCGACGGGTTCATGGTCAGCGTGGACTCCCTCGACACTGATGACCTCGTTGCCGGCGCGCGCGCCGGTGCGGACTATCTGTTCAGCCTGCATGAGGACACGCTCTGGATCGCCGATGAATATCCGGTGACGCCCGTCCTCATCGGTCGCAATCCCCATGACATCGACGCCTTGTGTCGCACCATCGACGCGTTCCTGCCGCGTGGACGTCCCTTTTTCGCGGATGCCATTCTGGACCCCATCCATCACGGGTTTACGGCATCCGTCCTCCGCTACCAGATGCTGCGTGCGCGCTTTCCCGAAATTGCCCTGTTGATGGGCATCGGCAATCTGAGTGAACTCACCCATGCGGATACGCTGGGCCTCAACACGCTGCTCATGGGAATCGTGTCCGAACTCGGCATCAGCGCGGTGCTCACCACGGAAGTCAGCGGCCATTGCCGCAGCGTGGTGCGGGAAATTGCCCACGCCCGCCGCATCCTGTTTGCGGCACGCGAAGATGGAATGCCGCCTCGTCATATCGATGAAGGCTTGATGGCCTTGCACGAACGCAAACCTTTTCCCTGGACTGCGGAGGAGATCGGGGAGTTTGCCCATGGGGTCAAGGATCCCAACTACCGGATACAGGTCGCCGCGGACGGCATCCACATCTACAACCGTGATGGCCATCACGTGGCCGTCGATCCTTATGATCTCTTTCCGAAGCTCGGCGTGGAGACGGATGGAGGCCACGCGTTCTACCTGGGCCTCGAGCTGGCGCGCGCCCAGCTCGCCTGGCAACTGGGCAAGCGTTACGAGCAGGACGAGGAACTTGCATGGGGATGTGTGCGACCGCGCGTGGTGACCGACCAAATCCACTTTGCCGCCGAACGGAGCACGCTGGCCGCGCGCCGCGCGCGGCGACGCAAACCTGCCGGTGATCAGGAATGACGAAAGCATCTCCGCGCTTGCGGCACGCTGCCCGACGCATGGACTACCATATGGCCTTTCCCACGCAGCAAAGGGCAGATACATGAGCGGACCCCGCTATCTGGGCTTCGATACCCTCGCCTTGCATGCGGGACAGCGACCGGATCCGACCACCGGCAGCCGCGCGGTCCCCATCTATCAGACCACTTCATTCGTCTTCAAGGACACCGCCCAGGCTGCCGGCCTGTTCACCAGTGGCCGCGCAGGTTACATCTACTCGCGCATCGCCAACCCCACGGTGGCGGCTCTGGAAGAACGGCTCGCCGCCCTCGAGGGCGGTGTGGGTGCCATCGCGACGGCGAGTGGCATGGCCGCCATTCACCTGGCGGTGATGACCCTGGTCGGGGGAGGCTCGCATATCGTCTCGTCCCGTGCGCTCTATGGCGGCACCCACAACCTCTTCACCTACACCTTGCCGCGTTTCGGCGTGAACACCACGATGGTCAATCCGCGCAAACCGGAAGAATTCGCTGCCGCGATCAAACCTGAGACGCGTCTGATCTACGCGGAGACTGTGGCCAACCCGCGCTGCGAGGTGCTCGACATCGAGGCTGTGGCGCGAATCGCCCATGCGGCGGGGCTGCCGCTCGTCA
>JBDLQR010000228.1:0-5303 GCA_039800485.1 Pseudomonadota bacterium | reverse complement strand
CCCAGACTGTGCGGCGCATCCTGCCAGTCTACCGAGGCGAGTTCATCTCGCTGGTGAAGATGACCTCCATCGTCGGCTACATCGCTGTGCAGGACCTGACCAAAGCCAGCGACATCATCCGCAGCCGCACCTTCGATGCCTTCTTCCCCCTGGTAATGGTCGCCATCCTGTACTTCCTCATCTCCTGGGTGCTCATGCTGGGCCTTGAGTACCTGGAAAGCCGGACAGATCCGAAGCGTCGTCGCCGGGGAGCACGCGCATGATCACGGTACGCAATCTTTGCAAGCGTTACGGCAGCCTCGAGGTTCTGAAGGGCATCAGTACCGAGATCCGCAAAGGTGAGGTGGTGTCCATCATCGGCCCCTCGGGCTGTGGCAAGAGTACTTTCCTGCGCTGCCTGAATCTGCTCGAGACCCCTTCTGGCGGCGACATCCTCATCAACGGCACCAGCCTGCTGGCACGGGATGCCGACGTGCCGGGTGTGCGTCAGCGCATGAACATGGTGTTCCAGTCCTTCAACCTGTTTGCACATCTGACGGTGCTGGAGAATCTGACGCTCGGCCCGATTCGTCTACTCGGCAAGCACAGGCAGGAGGCAGAGGCCCATGCACTGGAATTGCTGCGTCTGGTGGGTCTTGCCGAAAAGGCTGACAGATTCCCGGACGAACTTTCGGGCGGACAGAAACAGCGGGTAGCCATTGCGCGCTGCCTCGCCATGGATCCGGAAATCATTCTGTTTGACGAGCCCACGTCAGCACTGGATCCGACCATGGTGCGCGAAGTGCTTTCGGTCATCCGCCGCCTGGCCAAGGAAGGCATGACCATGATCATCGTCACGCATGAGATGGATTTCGCGCGGGATGTCTCGCAGCGTATTTTCTACATGGATGAGGGTGGGATCCATGAAGAAGGCACACCCGCGCAGATATTCGAATCCCCCCAGCGTGAGAAAACCCGGGCCTTCATCAACCGGGTTCGAAGCTATTCCTGCTCGCTGGATTCACCTGACTTTGATTTCTATGCACTGAACGCCGACCTCGAAGCGTTCTGCGAGAAGCAGATTCTGCCGCGCAAGGCTCGCCACAATCTGCTGCTGCTGGTCGAGGAACTCCTGCAACTGCACAAGTCCCGGCTTGCCAACGCACCGTTGGCGATCTCAGTCAGCTATTCGGAAAAGACGGAAGTCCTCGAGCTTCAATTCGAGCAGCAGGGCTCCCGCTTCAACCCTCTTGAAGCGAACGACCAGGAAGATGATCTGGGATTGATCCTCATCCGAAGCTTCGCTGAGGACATTGCATACACTTGGGAGGATGGTCTGAACCGGTTGGTGCTTGCGGTGAGGCGGTGAGCCCATTGCGTTCCCGGCGAGACTTCCTGTTAGTGCAGCTGCCTCACTGAGACGCTCCGTTGGACAACCGCGCCCCGGGATACGTACAAGACCTGCTTGGTCAGACCGGAGGATAGCAGTCGCATGTCCACCCCAGGGACATCCTTGTTGAGGCACTGGTATTGGCGATGGCGGAAACGGGGCGGAATGCTCGAGGCGCGATGGCGCTACCTGCGAGCCTGTGTCTGCGCAATGCTCGGGACCGGTCGCACACGCGTTACCGCGGGCCGGCCGCAAGTGGTCGTCGTGGTCTCGGGTTTCCCGCCGGCGGTCTGGGGCGGAGTCTACCGGCCAACCGCCTTGTGTCGACATGCCGATTTGCAGCGGCTGGATTTGAGCGTGATTGCGGGGCCGTCACCCGCGGAAGTGAGCCGGGCAGGGCGATACCTCCTCGAGAGTCTGCCGCCTGCACTCGAGGTTCACAGAGCGAACGTGGACGAGCTCGCCCGTTACAAGTCGTTTTCAGGTCACCTGCCAAGGCTGGATGGAGGCTTTGAAAGGCTCGTCGCGCACTACACCGCAGCCATCGAGAACCTCGTCAGACCTCCTGATCTGGTGTTTGCTTCGGGACCGCGATTCGAGAGCTTCGTCTGCGCATACCTGCTCGCGCGACGCTTTCGCGCCCGGTTGATTCTTGAATATCGGGACGAATGGACGCAGTGTCCCTTTCCCTTCGTCACTGCCGGTCCCTTTGACCGAAGATGGGAACGTCGCTGCTTGCGTGCAGCAGACCACGTCATTTTCACCACCGAGTCCCAGCGTAAGCATCAGCTCGGGACTTTCCCGGAACTCGTGCCCGAACGGTGCAGCGTGATTCCAAATGGCTGGGATCCCGCCGATCTGGCGGCAAGTCGGCAATCGTCGACCCGCACGGAGCATGAACCCGAAGCGCGCAGACGCCTTGCGTTTGTCGGTTTTCTGGGCGACCACACCTTGCCCGACGCCTTTCTTGCGCAGCTGGGCGAGATACTCGTGCGTCGCCCTGACATCCGGCAGGCAATCAGACTGGATTTCATTGGCAACAAGTCCCCTCGCGCCGCAGACATGTTGCGTGAGTTTGCCTGCCCTGATGTTCTGTGCCTGGTTGACCAGTTGCCCAAGCCCGAGGCGCTCGCCTCAATGCTGGCGGCAGATGCCCTGTTGTTGATGAATCCACCGGATTTCGCGCGCTACATTCCCGGCAAGCTGTATGACTACCTTGCCATGCGACGCCCGCTGCTCGTTTTTGGCGCCGGCGGTGAGATTCAGCAGCTCGTGGAATCTCACCGGGCCGGCTGGGTAGTGGCCATGAACGATTCGTCGGCGCTGGAAGCCGTGCTTGGCAACATCAGCCGGGGCGTACTGCAAACCCCTGACACGACGGATGTGTGGCTGGCCGAGCATACCCGTGAAGTGCTCGCCAAACGCACCTGGGCAGTCATGTCGCGCGTGCTGGGTCCAGGCGTCACGGCCTGAGCGTGCCTGCACCCGTCGGTGGCGGCACGATGCATACGGGCTTGGAAAACACAAAGTCTTTCCCCTAGCATTCCCTTCAATTCCCCTCCCGGCACTTTCAGGTGCGCTACGCCACCAAGCTTTCCCTCCTGGTCATCACACTGTGCGCACTGACGGTGATCGCTTCTGCCCTCACGGTCTGGTCTGCCCGCGAGGGCCAATGGCTGCTCGTGCGCAGTGAACTTGCTCACCTCTCCTATGAGTCTTACCTGAGGCTTGCCGCACATGTGCGCGGCCTCGATGCCCTGCCGGGAGACAGTGGTCTGTCTGCGCGACCACAGGGCAATGCCTCTGATCTTGTGGGCGAGCTTCACGAGTTGCGCGCAGTGCACGAGGCCGAGTACGACTGGGTTGGTGAGGCAGTCGCTGGTGAGCTGGATGAGCTGGCGCGTCTTGAGGAAGCCTTCGAAGCGTTCGTGGCGGCGCGAGATAGGGGCGCCTTGGAGCAGGCCGGGCAGGATACGAACTCCAGCCGCCAGGTCACCGCAGGACCCGATGCAGCGGAAACGGCATTGGATGGCCTCATCGCCCAGGCCTTGACCCGCGAAAGCCTGGAGCTCGCGGCCACTCGCCGGGCTGCCCAGAAACAGTCTGCGCAAAGACAAGCGCTGGCCTTGGCATGGGCGGTGTTGGCCTTGCTTGGTTCAAGCTTCGCCTGGTTCTGGATGGTCCGGGACTTTCGCAAGCCCATCGAGCGACTCATCGCTGAAGCGGACAGAGTGGCACGCGGTGACTGGCAGGAGCCAGTCCTGACTTCTTCCAGCAGCGAACTGGACCGCGTGGGGCTGGCCTTCAACCACATGGCTGCTGAGATCCGGATGCGGCAGGACAGGCTGGAATCGTCCAATCAGGCGCTGGGCGCGGCGGTCGCTGAGCGCACCGCTGAGCTTGAGGGGTTGTTGCGGTCGCTTCAGCAAAGTGAAGCGAGGAGGCGCCAGTTGCTGGCCGATGTCAGTCATGAGTTGCGCACGCCGCTCACCATCCTCAGAGGGGAGGCCGATGTCGTTTTGCGCGGCGGGGACAAACCGGTCGGTGAGTATCGTGAAGCGCTTGAACGGTCGCGAGAGGCTGCTGCGCACATGGCTCGCCTGGTCGACGATTTGCTGTTCATGTCCCGCCATGAAGCGCAAGAGATGGTGCTGGAAAAGCAGTCCCTCGACCTCGTTGCACTTCTTCGCGGCACCCTCGCCGGCGCGCGCAGCGTGCTGGGAGGCATGGAGGTGAAGGTCAGCATTGCAGCGGATTGTCCTCCTGTGCTTGTGCAGGCGGATCCTGTGCGCCTCCGTCAGGTTCTGCTGGTGCTGCTCGACAACGCCGCCCGTTACGGCGGTCAACACGTCGAAGTAAGCCTCTCATCGGATGAACGATGCTGCTCCCTGCTGCTCAGCGACGATGGACCCGGATTGTCGACAGAGGAAGTGGCGCAGGTCTTCGAGCGCTTCTATCGTGGGGGGAACGCGGCTGTCAGATATTCTGCCGGAGCGGGCCTGGGTCTGCCGGTAGCCAAGGCCATCATGGAAGCGCACGCAGGGACGATAGTGCTGGACAGCAAGCCCGGCCACGGTCTGCGGGCAACTTTGACCCTGCCCCTCGACAGCGTGGAGAATCAGGCCGCATGAACATTCTGGTGGTGGAAGATGAAAGCCGCGTCGCCGATTTCATCCGGCGCGGTTTGCGCGCGGAGGGCTGGCAGGTGAGGCTCGCCCATGATGGGCACGCCGCACTCAGCTCACTCGCCAGCGACTCATTTGACGTGGTCGTCATGGACATCATGCTGCCGGATCTCGATGGCCGCGAACTTTGCCGCAGACTCCGGGATCTCGGAGACACAACGCCCATTCTTCTGCTCACCGCACTGTCCGCGGTAGAGGAGCGCGTGCAGGGGTTGCGCAGCGGAGCGGATGACTATCTGCCCAAGCCCTTCGATTTTGATGAATTGCTGGCCCGTATCGAAGCCTTGGCGAGAAGAGCGCGACCCTTGGCTCAAATCAGACCCTCGTCGCCCGGCGCAGACCTGCTGAGACTCGTGCCAGAGGCCCAGGCTGTGCAGGTGGGGGACACCGTGGTCCAGCTCACGCCCAAGGAGTTTGAAGTTCTTGCCCTGCTGGCCGGATCACCGGGCAAGGTATTCTCGAGGGAGAGCATTCTCAGTCGGGTATGGAGTCTCCAGCAGGATCCACTCACGAATGTCGTGGACGTCTACATTCGCCGACTGCGCAAGAAACTGGGTGCCCAAGGAGATGCAATCAAGACTGTACGGGGTGCCGGTTACCGGATCGACCCCGTCCGGGGAGATCTCACGCATGTCTGATCTGACGAAGCTGAATTGGCATGCTTATGCTGGGCTTGAGTTCTTTCAGGAGGTCATCGCCGGTCGACAGCCCCAGGCGCCCATGAATGAATCCGTGCCCTTCAGGCCGGT
>JBDLQR010000227.1:0-5766 GCA_039800485.1 Pseudomonadota bacterium | reverse complement strand
CGAAAGATTTCCCGGGAGAGGTGTCCGAGTGGTTTAAGGAGCACGCCTGGAAAGTGTGTATAGGTTCATAGCCTATCGCGGGTTCGAATCCCGCCCTCTCCGCCAACAAACGAAAAAGCCCCCTCTGTGGGGCTTTTTCGTTTGTCGGGAGACGGTGTGCGGATGAGAACCCGGGGTTCGACCGATTCGCGAAGCGAATCGGGACGCACGCAGTGCGCCCCGCAGGGGTGAGCGTGAGCACAGGCTCACGCGAATCAATCCCGCCATTGAAACCGCAGGTCGCATGACGTTCCGTAGAAACAAAAGCCCCCTCTGTGGGGCTTTTTCGTTTGTCGGGAGACGGTGTGCGGATGAGGACCCGAGGTTCGACCGATTCGCGAAGCGAATCGGGACGCACGCAGTGCGCCCCGCAGGGGTGAGCGTGAGCACAGGCTCACGCGAGTCAATCTCATGGGGCGTTCTGTCACAGAGATTACATATTGGCTCCCTAAGCTGCGCCGCAAGTCGGGCAGTGAGTGCTCGGCCACCGCGAGGCAGCAAGCGCAGTGGTGGTCGAGGGATGGTCTCGCAGGTGCCCGGTTGGAACGCACAAACACCCCAGCAGGAGCATCCCATGAAATTGTCCACTCCCGTGAAATCACTGGCCGCAGCTGTGGCACTCGCCGCAGCGGGCAGCGCGCACGCTCTCAACATCTCCCAGTTCAACGAGTCGCAGACCGCCCAGCAGGTCACCTTGCGCATCTCCGGTGCAACGGCGCACGACAAGGGCTTGGTGGCTCTTCTTCGCGACTCCGCCGTTGGCGCCCAGGTCTGCAAGCCAAATACGTTGGATATCTACATCCTCTCGACCAAGAACGATGCGCTCTACTTCTGTACCGGTGGCGATGCCTCTGGGGCCCAGGACAAGCGCCTCGCCATCTTCAAGGAATCTGACGGTGGTTCCGGCGTGGGCGTGGGCCCGCTGGTGCGCTCCAGCTCCACCCTGAGTATCGTGGATGGCACCACCATCACCCGCAACTTCATCGACCCCACCGCGCCTGCGCTTGCGGCCTCTACCGGCACCCCCAAGTCAGCGGAAGGTCCGCTGTCCGCCTACGTTGAGCATGCCAACCTTGATTCCTCTGCGGTGGTGACCAACCAGCAGTCGGATGTGGGGATCTCCGATGTGGAGCCGGCACAGTTCAAGCAGATTTACGACCCGAATCTGACGGTCAACGAGCTCGCTGCCTTGCAGGTCAACGGCATCTCCAGCGTCATCTTTGGCGTGCCCGTGACCAAGGTGGCTTACCAGCGGCTGCAGGCCATCCAGTTCCTGCCCACCAACAAGTGCAACCCCGGCAATGCAGGATACGGTGACTTCAACTCACTGGACTCCGTGGCCAGCTCGGAAGCCTGCATGCCCAGCCTGAGCCGCGACACGCTCGCGGGCATCTACACCGGTCGCATCACCAAGTGGGGCCAGATCTGGTCGCCGAACCGTGCCATCAACGTGGCGAGTGTGGCGCTGCCGGGCCCCCTGGCAAACACCGACATCTTCATCCAGCGTCGAGTGGCCACGTCCGGTACCGAGCGTAGCTTCGAGATTTACTTCGCCGGCACGGACTGTGTTGATGGGGCCCCCACTTTCCTCGACAAGACCAACGCACGCGTCACGGAAAACTCCGGCACCAGCAACGTGGTTTCTGGTTTGAATGCCGACAATACTGCGGGCAAAGCGTCGATTGGCGTGCTTACTTCCGAGCGTGTACCCACGACTACCGACGGCTGGCGCTTCATCAAGCTGGACGGGGCGGCGCCCAACGTGCTCAACGCTGTCAAGGGCAGCCACGAGTTCTTCTTCGAGTCCACCATCCAGTGGCGCAAGACGGCCATCGTGAGCGGCGATATCACGCTGCCGGCGCTCCCGACCGCCAAGCGCAACGTGGCCCAGGCAATCGTCAATCAGCTCGGCAAGCCCGATGTGGTGGCCCGACTGAACACCGCCTTCAACCATCCTTTTGGCCGGGCCGGTCTGCTGGGTAATGCGGTCAAGAACAAGGCCAGTGCACCCACCACGCCATACATCGCCAGCGGTGCTGATGCCACCAAGCTGAACGACGTCTACAACCGTCCGATTGCGACCAGCACACGTGGGGTTTCGGGTAACCCCAATGCCTGCCGCCTGACGGTGAAAGTGAGCAACAGAGCCCAGTCCGGTCTCTGAGCTTCAGTCGACCAGGGAGGCCGGGCTTCTGGTCCGGCCTCCCGCCTCTTCTGTCATGTAACTGTCACATTCTCTCCCGATCATTGCGGCTCCCCCGGGACTGGCGAAAGCACCAGTCTCCCCGACCTGAATTTTTCCGATTTTGAGGACCGCCCGCTTGCCTTATGAGCCGCATCCCGCAGAGGCCACGACCTTCTGGTGGCGGCTGTCGAGGTTCCAGGGTCAGGTGTCCTGCCTGATTTTCGGCGTGCTGCTGCCGGCTGCGGTGCATGCAACACCCCCTCTCCCGGTACCTTCGAGCGTATTCGTCACATCCGGTGCCGCCAATGCTCCCGTTATCGCGGGGCAGACCATGGCTATCCAGCAGCTTTCTCCCAATGCGACTTTCAACTGGGACAGCTTCAATATCGCGCGCGACCATGCGGTGCGCTTCGAGCAACCGGATGCAAGCTCGATTGCGCTCAACCTGATCAACCAGGCCGACCCCTCGGTGATCCGCGGCAGTCTCACTGCCACCGGCGAGGTCTGGTTGCTGAACCGCAACGGCATCGTGTTCGGTGAGGGCAGCCAGGTCGATGTACGCGGGCTGATTGCTTCCTCGCTCAGTCTCACGGATGACGCGCTGGCAAACGGGATTGCACCGCCCAACGCCCAGGTGAGCGGCGCACCCGCTTTTCGAGGCAATACGGGACAAGGTGGAACAGCCGAAAGTGGCGCGGTGCGGGTGGAACGTGGCGCGCGGATTGCGACCAATGGCCCCAATGGCAGGGCCTTCCTCTTTGCGCCCGAGGTCAGCAATGAAGGCACGATCACTGCCAGCGATGGACAGGTTGCGCTGGCAGCCGGCAGCGAGATCTACATTCGCCAGCCAGGGGAAGGACAGGGCAGTGGGCTCATCATCGAGGTGGGCAAGGGTGGCACGCTCACCAACGGATCTGCGGACAACGCCGGCGAAACCGATCCTGCCAAGCTGATCGGTCAGGTAGTGGCGGATCGAGGCACCGCAACGCTCGTCGGTCTCTCGGTCAACCAACTCGGACGGGTGAGCGCGAGCTCCGCCGTACGCCAGGGTGGTCGCATCCGGCTACTGGCGCGTGAAGCCGTGCCGTTGCCGGGCACTCCACAACTCCAACCCAACAAAGGGGGACAGCTCACGCTGGGTGAGAACAGCGTGACGGCCGCCAACCCCGATCTGGAGGACAACGCACTCGCGGTGGACGCCAGCCCGATCCTGAAAGGCGAGATCGAGCTTGCGGGCAAAACCGTAGACCTTGGTCACAACAGCCTGCTTCAGGCCAAGGGCGGAAACGTCGCCGTCACGGCCAATGATTCGGGTAACGAGCTGCTGGCCGTGATGGACGTGCCGGCCAATTCGGAGAGCCGTATCGTTGCCCGAGCCGGTAGCCGCATCGATGTCTCCGGTACCAGCGGGACCGCGGCTTCCAATCGGAACTTTCTGAAGGTCAAGCTGCAGGGCGCAGAACTCAAGGACCGTCCAGAGCAGCGCAACGGGGTGCTGCGTGGGACTGAAATCACTGTGGATCTGCGCAAATCCGGAGTGTTGGCAGACGGAACGCCGTGGATCGGTACCCCGCTCGCTGATCTCCGTGAGGCCGCGGCCGCAGGTCTCTTCAGAACCAACGCTGAGCGCCACAGCGTGGGTGGAACTATAAGCCTGCGCACGCAGGGCGCCATCCTGCTCGAAACAGGTTCTTCCATCGATGTTTCCGGCGGCGAGGTCTACTACCCGGAAAGCGCGATCGGCAGCTCGCTCGTGATGATCGGGGGACGGCTGCTTGATATTGCCGAAGCCACTCCAGAGCTTCCCATTCAGGCCGTACTCCAGCGGGTGGAAAGACGCGACCAGAAATGGGGCCAATTGGATAGCTGGGATTTGTTCAATAACCCGGCAGGCGCTTCTTACAGTGAGGGACGAGATGCGGGGAGTCTATCCTTGCTCGCCCCGCGCCTGGTTCTGGAAGGGCAGGTCCGTGGTTCGGCTGTGGCCGGCACTTACCAACGCCTCGCGCCTGACTTTTCTTCACTCGGTGGCCTCAATCGGCCTTACGACCAGCGGCCCCGCGGCGGCCAGCTGAGGATCGGCTCGGAAGTTTCCTTCCAGGAACCGGAGCCTATGCTGATTGCGCCAGACCTCATCGTCGGCGCGGAGCAACCCCCTCTACTTTCCGGTGAGGTAGACCCTCTGAGTCTTCCGCTTGCCGCAATCCCTCGTTCAACGCGCCTGCGCGAGGACTGGTTCGGGCCTGACGCCTTCAGCGAAGCTGCATTGTTCAGCGCGGGCAGCTTCCTGCTGGAAGCCGGCACCACTCTCGATCTCGGGCCCGCTGGCCGCCTGCGCCTCGAAGCCGGTGACATTCTCGTGGCCGGCACCTTACTCGCTGCGGGTGGCGACATCGAACTCACTGCGCGTGACACCTCGGAGCCTGCCGGAGTCGCACGCGCGACTGGCGCCTTGCGTCTCGCCACGGGTGCGCAAATCGACGTCAGCGGACTGTGGACCAACGACCTTCGGAGTTTGAATGCGGAGGCGCCGGGTGGTGAGAGTCCAAGGTTGCCCGATGCTGGCCGGATCAGCCTGCTCGCCCAGGGCAAGGGGCCGGGCCTGGGTGGCTTGGTGCTTGAGACGGGCAGTGCACTGCGTGCCGATGGCGGGGCGGTGGTCACGGCAGACGGCAGGCTGGAAGCTGGTCTGGCCGGGCTCATCGAACTCGAGGTACGCGCAGACCCTCTGCAGACGCCCTATCCGGTACCCATGCAGCTGCAAGGCGAACTGTCGGCATTCGGTGTCGAAAACGGTGGTTCAATCAGGTTGGTTGCTGCGGACCTCTGCCTGGGGGGCAACTGCGCACCAACGACCCAGCCAAGGCTTGACCTGGCTGCTGACTTTTTTCGCACGGGTGGGTTCGCAAACTTCGACCTGACTGCGGTAGGCGGCGGTGCGCAACTGGGTGAGGGCGTGTTCATCACGCTTGCTCAGCAGAATCGGATTGTCGACCAGAGCTTCCGTGAACGCAGCAGCGGAACGGACATTCGCGAGTTCTCCGCGACAGGAACGCTGCCGGAACCCCAGCGCAACCCGGTCAACCTGACCTTGCGGGTGAAGGCCGAGACGCCCCTCAATCAGTTCAATGATGCTGTCCTTCAGGGGCTCGACATTCTCGAGATTGGGACAGGGACCGGAATCCTGGGTGAGCCGGGCGCCTCGATTTCACTGCTCAGCGACACACGCTTGTTGATCGACGGTCTCCTGAGTGCGCCCGGTGGCACCCTGCGTGCCGAGCTCACCAGTGGCATCAGTGGTTCCAGACTCATCGGTTTCATGCCCTCACAGACTTTGTGGCTCGGACCTTCGGCACAACTGCTGGCGCCCGGTGTGCTGGTCAAACAGCCCGATGCGCGCGGGTTGCTACGCGGAGAGCTCTACGACGGTGGGCGGGTGGAGCTCATTGCGCGCAGCGGATCACTGATTGTCGAACCCGGCGCTTTCATTGATGTACGCGGCACCAGCGCCACTCTGGATCTTTTTCAGAATGACGGTAGCA
>JBDLQR010000226.1:0-4326 GCA_039800485.1 Pseudomonadota bacterium | reverse complement strand
GAAGTACCAGGGCGCGATGCCGATGGCCATGATCGTTGCCGTGAACATGATGGCCTTGCCCGTGGTACGCAAGGCCTGGGTGATGGCACCGCCCCAGTCACCCTCATGGGCATGGTGTTCCTCGCAGATACGTGACAGCAGATAGATGCCGTAGTCGATCCCGACGCCCACCCCAATGGCCGCCACGATGAGTGAGTTCACATCCAGTCCCACGCCCAGCAGGTGCATGGCGGCCGTCATCACCTGGTGGGCGATGTTCACCGGCACCAGCAGCAGTATCCCCGCCACGAGCGAACGATAGGCATAGGACGCCGCCAGCAGGATGAGCAGATTGAGCACCGCCATGCAGATTCCGTAGTAACGCTCGATGACGTGATTCACCGCCTGCTGGAGAGCAATGGTGCCGGTTCCGAGGCGTACGATGAAGGTCTCGTGATCAACCCCCACGGTCTCCACCGCACGCCGCGCGGACGCTAGCGCGGCATCCACTGTTTCCTGCTTGTTGTCCGGATACCAGAGCGACACCGTGCCGTCATGCCAGCGGAAATCAACAAGATTGTTGAAGTTCTTGGCGCTGGTGCCCATGGTGACCGCAAAGCCGGCCGCGCTCATGGCCATCTGCGTGGGGTCCAGCGGCATCCACTTGGGGCTGCCACCGTTGAACAGCCGGTTCCCTTCTTCCATGTAATCCGCAAAGGACAGCGTGGCACGCGGAGGCAGTTCGGGGTCCGCCTCGAGCAGCCGTTGCAACTGCTGCATGGTCTGGATGGTCTCGACTTTCTGTACTTCCAGATCAGAGCTCTTGACCGCCTTGGTCTCGAGCACGATCTCGAGTGTATTCACACCCGGAAAATGCCGGTTGATGGCACGCACAGCCGTGTTGAACTCGGAGTCATCCCAGAGGAGTCCGCTGCCTTCCACGGGATTGCCGATCTTGATCTGGGAGGCCGTCCACGTGGCCCAGACGGTGAGCGCCACCACCAGCGCCGTGGTGATTCTTGCACGGGGACCGAAAGTGATGCTGGCGATGGAGGTCAGAGCTGATTGGAAGCGACGGTGGACTCCAGACTCACGCCCTCGGCCGATGAGCTGATCCACATTTCCCGGTGCCGGCAGGGACGCCAGCAACAGGGAGATCATCACCACCCCCGTCGGGATGAGCCAGACTGCCCACATGCCACAGAAGATGGCATGGCGCACCATCGCCGGGATGGGTGCAAAGCCCACGATGAAGATGCCGAGGATGTCCGTGATGATGCCGAGAATGCTGGGCGCCATCATGACCCCCATGGTGATCTCGGCGGCTTTCACGCGATCTCCTATCTCGGCAAAGATTTCGTAGAAGCGCTCCGTGAACTGCACGCAGTGTGAGAAGGATCGCGCCGTCAACAACAGCGGCACCACCATGAGCAAGGGCTCGATGGAGACATCCAGCCAGCCCACCAGGCCGAAAGCCCAGATGGCAGCCGTGGCACTGGTGATGATGGGAGTGATGATGCCGACCGCATTACGCATGTAAAGCGCCAACGCGAGCACCAGCGCCGCGACCGTCACCCCGAAGATGAGGAGCATCTGGTGCTCGTACTTGTAGACCCAGCCAAACAGGATGGGTTGTCCGGCCAGATACACATCGTGTTCAGCGTCACGCGCCTTCTCGACCAGATCCTGCACGAAGGCGAAGGCCTCGCCGTAGTCCACCTTCTTCTCGATGAAGGTGGCCGTGATGAGCGTGGCGGTGTCGTCGCGGGAAATCAGGAACACGCGCACATTGGGGGACTTGTCGACCATCGCACGGAATCGTGCGACTTCTTCATCAGTGGTCGGGGCGTGGTCCTCCATCAGCGGACGCATGTCGATGCCTTCCGCCGTGGCTTCGCTGTAGCGGGCCTTGGTGCTGGCGATGGAGAGGATCATGTCGTGATCCACCCCAGGCGCGAGATCGATATCGCGGGTGAGCTGATAGACCTTCTGCAGGGTTTGCGCGTTGTAGATGTCGCCCTGCTTGCGTTTGACCATCACCGCCACCGACAGCGGGTTGCCGAAGTCGGGATGATCCTGGAAGGCTTGTACGAAAGGGTCGTCCGTGGGCAGCAGGTCGGAGAACACGGTCTCCAGCTTCACGCGCGGCAGACCGGCAGCGAAGAAAGCGGTGATCAGGGCAAACAACAGCCAGGCAGTCTTGCGATGGGCGAGCACCCAGCGCGCAAGGCGGAATCGCAAGGAATACATGGAGCTCCCCGAAACAGGTTATTTGGGCACAAACAGCGCGCAACTTACCCCATCGTCCTGCAAAGACCAATGACCGACAACAAGCCCCCGGAACGGTGAAGGGACGCCCCTGCGTCCCTCACCGGAAAGGTTGTTTTTGGCCTGTTACAAGGTCAGCCGAGATCGACCGGCACGAAGAGTTCACCGCCTTCCCGTTTCACCAGCAAGGCAACCTTGGCGGGCGCCTTGGCAATCAGGCTTGCGAGCTCCTGCGGACCACCCACGGGGCGGGAGTTGACGGCCAGAATGATGTCACCGGGCCTGAGGCCGGCCTTCGCTGCCGGTCCGCCAGCAGCCTCCACCAGAACACCCCCGCGCACGCCGGCGGCTTCCCGCTGGGAGGGCTCGAGCGCACGCGCCACCACCCCTAGGCGGCCCGCTGCCTTTTCAGGAGTTCCGGCATCAGCCACCGCGGACCCGCTCTCTTCCGCAGCACCCAGAGCCACCGACAGCTGCCTGCGCTTGCCCTCGCGCAAGAACTCGAGCTTCACGTCCTTGCCCGGCTTCTGCTCGGCGATGACCCGCGAGAGCATCGCCGAATCGGTGACCGTGCTGCCGTTGATAGAGAGGATGATGTCGCCCGCACGAATGCCGGCACGGTCCGCTGCCAGGCCCGGCTCCACCGCCCCCACCAGTGCACCACGCGGTCGGTCGAGTCCGAAGGAATCAGCGAGCGCCTGATCCACCGACTGCACGCTCACCCCCAGGCGCCCGCGCGTGACCTTGCCATCGCTGACCAGCTGTTGTTGAACGTTCATGGCGAGATCGATCGGAATGGCGAAGGACAGCCCCATGTACCCGCCACTGCGGCTGTAGATCTGGGAGTTGATGCCCACCACCTCACCCTTGAGGTTGAGCAGCGGTCCGCCTGAGTTGCCGGGGTTGAGCGCCACGTCCGTCTGGATGAAGGGCACATAGCCGCCGCGCGGCAGAGACCGCGTCTTGGCGCTGACCACCCCTGCGCTCACCGTGTGATCGAAGCCAAAGGGCGACCCGATGGCGAGTACCCATTCACCCACCTTGAGAGCCTCTGCATCGCCCACGGCAAGCGTAGGCAAGCCTTTGGCCTGCACACGCAACACCGCCACATCCGTCGTCTCGTCCAGCCCCACGACCTTGGCCTTCAGTTCCCGCCGGTCGGCCAGCACCACTGTTACTTCGTCCGCGCCCTCCACCACGTGCGCATTCGTCAGCACCAGACCATCGGCACTGATGATGAACCCCGAGCCCTGGCCTTGCTGCTGCGGGCCTTCCTCGGGATCCTCGCCACCCGGCCCCATGGGTGGGCCGAACCGCCGGAAGAACTCGAATTCCGGGGGCATGCCCTCCCCCATGGGACCCCGACCGGTGGGCATGGCACGCGCCACCTGGATGCTGACAACGGCCGGCGCCGTGCGCTCCACCAGATCCGTGAAGTCAGGCAGCCCATAGGCCACGGTGCTGGCTGCATCTGCGGCCTGAGCCGTGCCTTGATCCGGAAGGAGAGTGGCGGACAGGGTGGCGATGGCCACACCGGCCACAGCCGCCGCAAGGATTCTGCGCTTGAACATGATGATCTCCAGAGTGTTGCGGGCACATGCCCTCTGGAGGCGAACTCTGCGAGCCGAGGCTTAAACCAGACTTAAGCGTGCTTCGGGCGTGATGAGTCAGGCATTGGGTGCCGCTGTGCCCCGCGGCAGGCGAATCCGGAAACAGGCCCCCTGCCCGCCCGGGCCGCTGGCTACCGTGATCTCACCGTGATGTCGTTCCACCACCCGCTTGACGATCGCAAGACCGAGCCCGCTGCCCTCTGCGGCCGTGCCGGGAATCCGGTAGAAGCGATCGAAGACACGGCTGCGTTCCGCAGTCGGGATGCCGGGACCCGTATCCGTGACCTGCAGCACGGCATCATCCCCCTCGGCCGTCAGGTCGAGTGCGATGCGTCCCGGTGGGGGCGTGTAGCGCAGCGCGTTGTCGAGCAGGTTGCTCACGACGCTGCGCAGCGCCGTCGCCTGACCGGACACCTCAAGCCTTGGCGTGATCGCAGCGTGCAACTCCAGGCCCTGAGCCTGTGCGCGC
>JBDLQR010000225.1:0-3471 GCA_039800485.1 Pseudomonadota bacterium | reverse complement strand
ACCGCGTGCGGCACGTTCGGCCATGGCCGCGGTAGGCGCAAATTTCGGAGGGTCGAGCACGATGAGATCGAAGGCGCGGGCCTGATCCCGCAGCTTCCTGAGCCGCTTGAAGACATCATCCTCTGCAAAATCCACGCGTTCCGCATTCAAGCCATTGAGTTCGACATGGCTGCGCGCCACGGCGAGAGCGTGATCGGATGCATCGATTGCCATCACTTGTCGAGCCCCACCGGCGAGTGCGTTGAGCGTGAAGCCGCCTGTGTAGCAGAAGCAGTCGAGCACATCGGCCGCGTGGGCATAGCGCCGCACCAGCGCACGATTGTCGCGCTGGTCGAGGAAGAAACCCGTCTTCTGGCCTTCGGACACATTCACTTCGAAGCGCAAATCGCCCTCGGTGATCGTGATTGGGCCTGCGGGTGTCGGGCCCTGCAGACTGCCGCACCGGACTTCGAGTCCTTCCAACGCCATTACGTCCCCATCAGAACGTTCGTACACCGCAGCAAGACCTGTGGTCTTCAGCAACGCCTTCACCAGCGCCTCACGCCGGGTCGTTGCGCCTGCGCTGGTCAACTGCAGGACCAGCTGTTGTGCGTAGCGATCGCAGATGACGCCGGGTAGGCCGTCCGACTCGGCGTTGATGAGCCGCAACGCCTCCGCTTCGGGAAAGTGTCTGTACCGTGCAGCGACCGCTCGTTGCACAAGTTCGATGATGAGGGCGTCATCGAGGGGCCGGGACTCTTCAAAGCTCCACAGGCGCGCCACGATTTGTGAATCCGGGTTGTAAGCCCCCCAGGCGAGGAACCGCCCATCGGCACTTTCCACCCGCAGGCAATCGCCCGCCGCGGGCCCGCCCTCCACACGGGCGAGGGCACCGGAAAAGATCCAGGGGTGGCGACGGAGCACCGCTTTTTCGCGGCCGGGCTTCAGGATGAGGCGGGAAGTTTTCATGCGCCAATGCTACAGGCTGGGCCGGAATCGGCCGAGCCATCTATCGGACTCCGCCTATAAGTTTCGCGAGCGCTCGCTTTCCTGCACTGAATTTGTTTAACTTATCTCATGGGAACAAGGAGATAAGAATGACTTCTCGAAAAAATCTGAACATGATCGCCCTCCTCATCGGCCTGCTCATGGGCGGCTGGATGGCGGCCTCCCAGGCTGGCGGTGGGTATTTCATGCTGGGCTATGGACCACTCGCCAAGCAGATGGCAGGGGCCACGACAGCACTCACCGGCGACGCCTTTGCGGGCTCCTCCAACCCGGCCAAGTGGCTGGGTGCGGGTAACCGGGTTGATATCGGTGCGGAGTTCCTCATGCCGTACCGGCGCGTCGAGCGCCGCGGTGCCGAGGGGGCGAATGCGGTCCACAACTTTGCGAACACCAGTGCCAAGGATGTCTTCATCCTGCCCGAGGCCGCCTTCAGCCGGCGCATCAACGATCGGCTTGCCGTCGGCCTCACGCTCTATGGCAATGGTGGACTGAATACCGAATACCGGGGCAACAATGGCGTGCCGGGCTCTTCCGGCATCCTGCCGGATCCGACCACCCCGGGCGGCATCACCGCACCTGACTGCGGCAACAAGCCCGCCAACTTCTTCCTTGGTTGCGACAAGCTCGGCATCGACATCGCCCAGTTGATCGTGGCGCCCGGCTTTGCCTATGAAGTGGCTCCGGGCCATACCGTGGGCGTGGCGCCGCTGCTCACCGTGCAGCGCTTCGAAGCCTACGGCCTGCAGGCACTGGCCCCGCTCTCGAAGTTGCCGACGGACTTCACCAACCGCGGATGGGACTGGGCGCTCGGTGCGGGCGTACGGCTGGGCTGGTTGGGCCAGGTAGCACCGGGCCTGACGCTGGGCGCGGCCTGGGCATCGCGCGTGTACATGGATGAGTTCGAGAAATACGACGGCCTGCTGGCCGATGGTCAGCTCGACATTCCCGAGAACTTCTCGGTGGGTGCCGCCGCCCGACCGATAGGTACGAAGTTCACCTTCACCTTTGATTACCAGCGCATCAATTTCGGGGACGTGAATGCCATGGGCAATGGCGTGATGAACACGCCGAACAATCCCGTCGGTAATCCCTTCGGCTCCTCCTCCGGCAGTGGTTTCAACTGGGAGAACCAGAACAACTACAAGGTGGGCGTGGCCTATGCGTTTTCACCGACGCTCGTGATTCGCGGCGGCTACGTTTATGGGGAAACGGCGCAACGCGACAGCACCATCAATACGGTCTCCTTCAACATGGTCGCGCCCAATGCGGAGCACCAGATGGCGACCGGTTTCAGCTGGCAGCCCAACACCCGCCATGAGTTCCACTTCTCATACAGCCATTTCTACGCGCCAGATTTTGGAGGCCCGTCCTCCATCGTGCCGGGCGCCACCGAGACGGTGGAAGCGCATGTGAACACCGCCATGATTGGCTGGTCCTGGCGCATGTAGGCAGCGGTGTGCCTTGGAGACTAGCCGCGCCGCTCAGCGCGGATTCTCTTCCGGGTACAAGGGATCAGGCAGGTCGAAGAAGTCGAGGTTGACGGCCTGCGGGCCGTGGGCCGTGGCAGGGCCGGATTCGAAGGGCGTGTCCACCACCTCGCCCACCTGCGGCATGTTCTTGCGCAATTTGGTGCCGGCCATCGCAAGCTTGGTCTGCAGCTCGGGATGAAAAGGCAGCACGAAAGCCCGCGGCGTGCGCGGCGATCCATCGAGATTCAGATCAGTCACCCACAGATAGACCGCGCCCTTGTTCTGGCCGCTCTTGTCCGGCTCGACGATTTCGAGCGCGCTCAGGTTGAAACGCTCCGGCAGGCCACGTGCGGTGGGCCAGCCGAGCAGATGGGGCAGGGCAGACCACGTGCTGTGGAACAGAAGGCCCACGGCAAGCACTGCGGCTCCCTTCACCCACCACATCCAGCGCGTGAAAAAGAGCAGGTTCACGAGCAGCAGGGCGGTGAGGCCGTAGGCTGTGAGCAGAAGGGCGATGCTTTCGGTACTCATGCTTGATACTCCGTGCGCGCTCAGGGCCCGCCTTTGCTGGGTGGCAGATTGACGGGGGCGTCCCGGAACTTGATCTTGACGCTCTTCTGGCCGAGTCGTGTCCAGTCCAGTGGTTTGCCCTCAGCTTGATCATCGAGCTCGATCTCGCCCTCCTGCGGAATGTTCTGCCGCAGCTTGCCCTGGGCTTCCTGAAACACGCTCTTGTAAGTGGCCTTGAAAGGCATCTTGTAGGCACGTGGACGCGGGTCGGCTCCGGGCTCCAGATCACCCGCCCAGAAGAACACGGTCCCGCCCTCACCGGTATTCGGGTCGGGCTCCTGGATGTAGACCCCGAAGAGATTGAAGCGCCGCGGCACGTTCTGATCCGTCGGCCAGCCCAGCAGGTGGGGCAGGGCGAAGTACACCGCGAGCCACGCCGCGCTCACCAGTATCACGGCACTCAGCTTGATCTTCAGCGACCAGCGCGAGTACAGCCCGAGACCGA
>JBDLQR010000224.1:0-12619 GCA_039800485.1 Pseudomonadota bacterium | reverse complement strand
AAGCGCAAGGCTTCATCCCGCCGCAGGAAACGCCCTTCTGCATCCGCCAGCGGAGCGACCACGGGCACCTCTGCAGCCTCCAGCTCTGATGCAAACGCGTGCTCTTCGGCGATGGCCGCGTCCTCCCAGCGTCCAGGCCGGTAGAACTTCGCAATCAAGGCGTCGCCCGCTTCCAGCCCCACGCGGTAGACGCGGTTCTCGTAGCTGTTCAAGGCCAGCAGACGGCCATCGACCACCTGGCCCGTGCGCTCCACGGCATCGAGCACCCGGTCTGGTGAAAGGCTCGCGAACGGGGCCTCGAGGGTGGCGATGGGCGCAGCGTCCTCCGCGCCGGAGTGATCGGGATCTGCCATTGGTGATCAGCGTTTGCGCGCGACCAGCGGCACGAGGCAGTCGGCGATGAGATCAACCAGAGCCCAGATCACCAGCGAGAGGATGAGTCCGGTACGACCGTGGTCCTGATAAAGAACATTGAGGGCAAGCAACCAGACCACCATTTCCACGGACAGGATGGGCATGCGCCAGGCTGGATGAGTGCCCACCTCGGCCCGGCAATGGCTGCACCGCACCCGCCAGAACACGAGCCTCAGCACATTGATGGTCGGGCGACCGCAGGTCGGGCAGTGCCGGCACAGGGGATTGCTCATTGCACGGGCCGGCGCACCAGGGCCAGTGCGAGCACTGCCACCCACACATTGAAAGCAACCGCGGCCAGGCGTTGCAGCAGACCCTGCCAGTCTTCGTGCACGGACATCAATACCAGGCAGACCAGGCCCCAGGTGCAGGCGCCGATGCACCACGCAAGGAGATGCCCCAGGCCCTTGTGGCGGGTCCCCGTGGCGCCCCAGGCGATCGCGGACAACATCATCAACAGATAGCCGACGGCCGCCCACTGTCGATGGGCAAGTTGTTCCGAAGATTCAGGCGACGGCAGGCAGCCCGGGTCGCACTGGTAGACACCGGCGGCGATACGCGCGATGGCTGCCGCAACGAACAATGCACCGGCGATCCAGGCCCAGACATCGTGCCGCAGGGTCCAGCTTGCGGCTCCCGCAAACCAGAGATAGAGGATTCCGGTGAGCACGAAACCGCCGCCCACCATGAAGCCCTCGGCGGGACTCTCATGCGCGGCGAGTTCAGAGATGAAATCGGACTTCAGGGAATAGCCATCAACCAGGGTCGCGCCGAAGAAGATGAGGAATATCCACCACAGGGGGGCGGCCAGCCCACAGAGCAGGCCGCCCCGGATCAGCAAGGTCGATGGCGTCACGCGCGGAAAAGCCTCAGAAGTTGCCCTTGTGCTGCACACCGTCCACCGGCAGCGTCACGCCGGACACCCAGCTGGCCTTCTGCGACGCGAGGAAGACGATGGCATTCGCCACTTCCTCGGGGCGTCCCATGCGGCCGAACGGGATGGTGCTGACCACCATGTCGTAGAAGGCCTTGTTGCCCTTGTGGATGCCATCCCAGAAGCCGTCCGGGAAATCGATGGAGCCAGGTGCCACGCAGTTCACACGGATGCCTTGAGGTGCCAGCTCCATTGCCATGCTCTTGGAGTAACTGATGAGCGCGGCCTTCACGGCGGCATAAGCCGCGACGCCCGGAAGGCTCGCTTCCATGCCGGAGATGGAGCTGATGTTGACGATGGCACCGCCGCCCTGGGCGACGAGCCACGGGGTGACCTGCTTGGTGGCACGCACCGGGGCGAGCATGTCCACCGCGACGCTGGCCGCCCAGCCGGCCTCGTCGTCTGTCACGCCGAAGCCGGAGGGATTGTTGATGAGCACATCCACCCGTCCGAGCGCTGCCTGCGCACCGTCGAGGAAGGCCTTCAATGACCCGGCATCACCCACATCGCAGCTGGCGGCATGAACCTTGACGCCCGTGCCCGCGAGCTCCGCGCGGGTCTTCTCCAGCGCCTCGGCGCCCCGGGCGCAGATGGCGATATTCGCACCCTCTGCCGCGAAGGCGTGCGCAGTGGCGCGGCCTATGCCCTTGCTGGCGCCGGTGATGATGATTCCCTTGCCCTTGAGTCCAAGATCCATCGCACGCTCCCCTCGGATTTATCATGTGATTGAGTGGGGCATTCTAGCCGGGTGCGTCCGGGTTTGGGGGGCTCAAGCCAGCACGCTGGTCCCGAAGAGATGGCCGATGGCCCAGGTGGCGAGGCCCGCGCCTGCGCCTATCAGCACCATGCGCAGACCGCTCCACAGCGCATTGCGGCCGGTGAAGAGGCTCAGCACCGCGCCGATGAGGAACAGGCTGGACAGCGCAATCCCGCCACTCCACATCACGGGTTCCCGCACAGGTAGAAGCAGCCAGGGCAGCAGGGGAAGCAGGGCTCCCAATGCAAAGGCAGCGAAGGAAGCAAGGGCTGCGCCCCAGGGGGAGCCGAGATCGTCGGGGTTCAGGCCCAGCTCCTCGCGGGCGAGGGTATCCAGTGCATGCACCGGGTGCTTCACCAGTTCGCGCGCAAACTGGCGTGCTGCCTCCAGTTCAAAGCCCCGCGCCTGGTAGATCAGCGCGAGCTCCTCGACTTCCTCATCCGGGTAGGTGGCCAGCTCTGCGCGCTCGAGTGCGATCTGGGATTCGAACACCTCGCGCTGCGATCGCATGGACAGATACTCACCGGCGGCCATCGACAGCGCGCCGGCCATGAGGCCCGCGAATCCCGTGCCGAGCAGCGCGTCGTGATCCATGCCGGCGCCCGCCACTCCCATCAGCAGGCAGGCGTTGGACACAAGACCATCGTTCACGCCAAACACGGCGGCGCGCAGATTGCCGCCTCGGCCGATGCCTCGGTGTCGCGCGCCAACGTCCGAAAGCTGAGTCGGCATGGCGTGAGTCAGCACCCCTCGGGTATTCAGTGCTGACAACCCTCGAACCTTGAGTGTGGCGAGTACCGGCTTGATCGCGCGTGGCCCGGTGATCCGGATGAGACGCGCCACGATGCGGGCGCGCAGGGAAGGACGAAACACCGGCAGCGCTCGACCGTGTGCCTGCGCCCACAAGGCGGCCTGGGTTTCCGCGGCCTGTGCCAGCGCGGTGAACATTCCCGCGATGGCAGGATCCGCTTCGCCTCCGGCAATGATCCGGTAAAGCCAGGCGGACTGACATTCCTCATGCCAGTTCTCCAGTGCATCGGTAGTCCGATGCAGACCTTCCTGATGCTTGTCTGGGTCGTTGGAAATGGTCATGGCATTTGACGGCAGGTCGCGCAGGTCACTTCAGGGCGTAGCAGTAGAAGCTGTCATTGAAGAGGGGAGCACTTGTGCGCACCTCGCGAAAGCCGATTTCGCGCAAGGTGCGCGCCAGGTTGTCCGGGTCAAAATAGACGAGATGGTCGGGCGGCCGGTAACCGCTCCAGCGCGCGCCCATCAGGCGCCGGTTCAGGCCGCCGTGGTTGACCGTCTTCAACAGCAACATGCCACCGGGATTCAGCAGGGCGTGACACTGGCGCAGCGCCAGTCTCGGGTCGTGCAGATGCTCCAGCAGCGAGACCATGGCGACCGCATCAAACCGCCTGCCATCAAAAGGATAGGCACAGAAATCTCCAACCAGCACCTCCACGCCCAGCGCACGCGCATGGTCTGCCAGATGAGATGAGATTTCGATGCCCGTGCACTGATACCGATGGCGTGCCGTGGACAGAAACGCGCCGGCCCCGCAACCGATGTCCAGCACTGTGCTGCCCTCCGGTATCCGGCGTGTGAGCTCGCGCAGGAACAGCGTGCCCTTGGTCCTGCCGGAGAGCTTGCGCAACCAGTGCCTGACGAACGCCGCCAGGCGCTTCAGCGGGCCGCGACGCTTTTTCTCCTTGCGTTCGATGATGGCCGATTCGGAATAGAAATCCGGGCGGGAGGCTGGTGCCGGCCACGGATCGATGAAAGCGAAACCGCACTCGCTGCAGCATCGGATATCCCAGTCGGCGATCCTGTGCAGGATCTCATGCGTGCCCACGGCACAGAGCGGGCACGTGCTACCGGGTACAGGTTTGATATCGGCATTCATGGGCGAAGAAAACGTCTCAGAAAGATTGAAAGATGCGCTTTGCGATCTGCATGCCTTCGGTACGCCGCGCCTGCAGCAGTGTCGCGCAAGCCAGCTGATTGCGCGCGCGCAACAGGTTGTGCTCACCGCGGGTGGCGAAGCGCTCGGGGTTCCAGCCGAAGTAGCGCTCATTCAAGGCATCGGCCGCAAACCGCATCGCAAGTTCGAGCTGGATGGTCATGGTGGCCTCGACCAGTACACTCGCCTCCTCTGGTAACAGCAGACCTTCCGCGGCCTCCGCGTAGCCTTCGAGTGCGGCAGCAAAGAGCTCGAGGTCGAACTCGGCCTCGGCTGCATCCTCCGCCTGCCGGTTGCACCACGAACGCAGGGCATCGCCAATCTCGAAGGGCAGTGCCGCGCAGGTCAGCGTATCCAGATCGACCATGCAGCGCGCACTGCCATCGCGTCCGAACAGCAGGTTGGAGAGCTTGGGATCACCATGCAGGTAACGGGGCGGCGTGGCGGGCAGTTCCTGTTCGCGCGCCAGTGCAGACAGGATCAATTCGGCCAGCTCCATGACTGTCGCGTGCAGCGGATGTGCTGTCTGAGCACCCAGCGTCTCCAGCAGAAATGCACGATGCCGGGCAGGCTCATGGACGGGCGGACGCGGATGCGGCAGCGGCCCCGCAAACTCGCGCAGCGCGGCGTGAAATCCGCCCAGCATGGCACCCGCCGTCCGGGCGTGAGCCAGATCGGGCAAGGTGGCATGGCTGATGCCATCGATGAAAGTCATCAGGCGCCAGATACCGTCTTCGTGCTCAACCCAGCCATGGCCGCTCCGGGTCGGGATGAGTCTTGGTACGAGGTGTCCCCGCGCGGCAAGGTAGTCGGTGACGCAGGCGAAGTTCAGATTCACTTCCCCGGGGAACGAGGGATGCAGGCGCTGCAGGACAAAAGCCGGGCCTTGGGCATCAGACAGTCGCCAGGTGACATTGATGAGCCCGCCTGTCAGGTGGACCGGATCGCGCAGTGGAATACCGTAGTGCGCGAGGACGGCCGGCAGCGCATCCTCGGCTTTCATGGTGTGCGGCCGGCCAGCTCCTCCTGCAGGCGCGCGACTTCCTGCTTGAGCGAAGCCACCTCGGCGAGCGCGCGATCCCGCTCGTGTTCGAACCGCGCGGCCTCGGCCGTTGCCTCAAAAGCAGCATGCTCGGCCCGCTCTGCACGCGCCAGCGCCACGCTGCGCTGTTCGCTCAACTGTTCATCCGAATGGGCCGCACCCCAGGTCGAGCGCCACAGATGCTTCAACACGGAAAAACTCGGCCAGGTTTCGTCGCCCATGCCGTGCTTGCCACGGAGCTCCGCGAATTCGGTGCGTCTGAGGTGTTCGGACGCTGCTTCATCCAGAAAATCGAAAACGCGACGACCGAGCTCCTCGGTGATCGCCGCGCGGCCGTCGTGGACTGCGCGATGGAGGGCACGGGCCTCGAAAAAGCCTTCCTCTCCGTCTTCGAAATCCAGTTTCATGTGGTGTGTTTCCGCCGGCGCGATCCGTGTGAGCTCAGAGTTCCTCGGCGTGCAGGCCGAGTTGACCAATTGTCGCCTCTTCACCCCGGTGCGTCACTACACCAGTCACAGCCCGATCCGGTGCCAGATACTGCGCAGCCACGCGCGCGAGATCCTCATGAGTGGTGGCGAGCACGGCAGCGCGGAAGCGCGCGCGGAACTCGGGCGTGCGGCCGTTCTGGCCGCTGTAGAAAGCCTCGATCGCAGCGCCCGCGGGCGAGCGTGGCTTGTCCAGCGAACGGATGACACCAAGGATGGATTCTTCCAGTCGCTGCGGATCGCGGTCGCCCGCAAACCAGTCGAATGCACGAGCGAAGTCTTCCAAGGTGCCGAGCAGGCGTGGGTCGCGGTAGGAGTAGGTGAAGAAACACCCGCCATCCCCGTCGTAACTCGCGCCACTGCCGTAGGCGCCGCCTTTTTCGCGGATGGCAGGATGCAGGAATCCGTCGCCCAGATAGCGCCCCAGCACGGCGAGCGCTGGCGCATCTGCATGACCCTCCGGCACCACAGCCCAGGCCTTGGCGCAGAAATTCACTTCTGCATTCGTGAACCACGCAGTCCCCGGGGCGGTTGGCGTCGTTGGCGCGGCGGGCAGTGAAAAATCTCCCTTGGCGCTGCCCCCGATCGCCGGTGGCAGGGCGGACAGCCCGGCCATGGCCTGTGCGAGCGCTTCGCCCTCGCCCACCAGCAATACCTGGGGGGTGGTCTGCAGCAGTTTGCGACGCAGGGCATCGAAGCGCGCCATCACGGCTTCCAGGGAACGGGGCTCGGCGCTTGCGCGGTCGTCCATGCGCTGGATGGACTGAATGAAGGACGGGCCATCCCAGAGGTCGGCCAGCCACCCACCCGGTGAGAGGCCGCGCGCTGCGCCGTGCATGGCGAGCTGATGGCCGCGATCGCTGATGCCGAGTTCCAGATCCGCGCGGGCCTGAGCCAACAGATCGCGCAGGCGCTCCAGCTCATCAAAGCGCGCGCCCGACAGAATCTCGCCCAGTACATCACCCAGCGCGCCCGTATGGCGACGCAGCCCCTTGGCCGAGAGCACCAGGCGGCCATGGTGGCGGCCGAGATCAGCCAGCCAGCTGCGGGTGGCCACGCTGGCCCCGAAGTTGCCGAACTGCGCCCGACGGGCCTGGGTTTCCACGTAGGTCTCCGCGCCGCAGCCGAATTCGAGCAACCACGCCGAGAACAGCGGCAACGCTTCGAGCTCCTCGCGGTCCAGGGCGGGCAGGGAATAAATCCATTGTGCGTGCACCACGCCATTGGTGCCGCGGGTGTAGGCATGCACGCGGCGTCCGCCCACGTCGCTCACCCCGCCTTCGACGGGAGGAATGGCTGCGGGCACATCGGCCAGTGTGACGCGCGGCAGCAGGTCGGGATCATCCCGTCGCGCCTGGCGCTCCGCGAGGGCGTGCGCATTCTGCTGCAGCGCCTGTGCATCCGTCGGTGAGAGCGTCGCTGCAAGCGCGGCCAGGCGCGCGCGCTCGGCGGCCTGTTCGGCTTCCCGCTTGTGCGCATCCGGTGTCATCACCACACACACGCGGTGAGGGTTCGCCAGCAACTGCCGCTGCAACAGATCCTTGAAAAAACCGGGCTTGCGGATGTCCGCGCGGAGCTCCGCCAGCAGGCCATCGATATCGAGCAGCGCAATCGGATCTGCCTGATACATCGCCCCGGGCAGCATGCGGCTCATGAGCTGCAGGCCGTAGGGGTAGTGATCCCCGCTGATGTCGCGCTGTGCCATCTCCAGACGGTCGAGGGCAGCTTCAAGCTGGGTCATCGGAACACCGTCTTCCGCCAGTCGCGTGAGCAGCGCCAGGATGTCCCGCTCCAGGGTGTCCGCATGTTCGGCCTCGGAGCCCTCCACACCACAGGCGAAGGCAAGCTGGCGCGCGGAATCATCCAGTCCGCACAGCTCCGAGGGTGCTTTGGCCAGCGGGGTCGTTTCCAGGTAGTGGCGCAGCGGCGAGGCGCTGTTGTCGAGGAGCACGCCCCCCAGCAGGTGAGCCTCCAGGACGCCGCGCGGACTGGTGGTATCCCCGAGCAGCCAGCCCCAGACGATGTGGGTGCCCGCTGTCAGATCCTCCGCGCTCTCCACGGCATAACGACACTCCACACGCCGTGGTGCGGTCATCGGTGGCTGGCGCTGGCTGACGATGATCTGATCGCGCGCCGCGAAATGTGCGAGCGCCAGGGACTCGATCTTGGCCTGGTGCTCCAGCACCGGGAAATTGCCGTAAGTGAGGAAGACCGCCTGACTCGGGTGGTAGTGGCGCTGATGAAAGCGCTTGAGCGCCGCATGCGTGAGCGCCGGGATCTCCGCGGGGTCACCGCCACTGTTGTGCCGATAGGTGGTATCCGGGAGCAGCGCAGACTGCAGATGCTGCCAGAGCTGCGCGACAGGCGAGCTCATCGCACCCTTCATCTCGTTGTAGACCACACCCTTGTAGACCAGCCCTTGGGCGGGCTCCTCAGGCGAGGCAAATTCCACGCGACATCCCTCCTGCGCAAAGTCGAGAGGGTCCAGGTTGGGGAAGAAGACCGCATCCAGATAGATCTCGAGCAGGTTGTCGTAGTCCTTGCGATTGCGTGTGGCGAAGGGATAAGCCGTGCTGTCACTGCTGGTGAAGGCGTTCATGAAGGTGTTGAGCGAACGCCGCAGCATCATGAAGAACGGGTCACGCACGGGATAGCGCTTGCTGCCACACAGCGTGGTGTGTTCCAGGATATGGGCCACCCCCGTGGAATCCTCCGGAAGGGTGGGGAAAGCCACCATGAAGCCGTTATTGTCGTCCTCGCTGGCGAGGTGGAAGTGGCGCGCGCCGGTGCCTGCGTGGCGCCAGGACTGGACCTCGATGCCAAGTGAATCGATGCGGCGGGTGTCTTCGAGGGTGAAACGTGATGCGCTCATGGCTATCGGTGTGGCCTCACTGACGACGTGCCTGCTGTATCCGCTTGAGGGCATCCGGCAGCAGGCGCAGATTGTTGATTTCTTCATGCGGCGGGCGGTGTTCGACCGGCCAGCTCCGGCCGGTGCGATTCACCCAGACCGCCGCGACAGTGGCGCGATGTGCACCCTCGATGTCGTAGTAGGGCTCATCACCCACATGCACCGCAGCCTCGGCAGGCACGCCGGCGCGCTGCAGGGCAGCCTCGAACATTCTCGGATCCGGCTTGCTGGTTCCGGTGTCGGAGGGCGCCAGCGAGAACTCGAAGTAATGCGCCACCCCGGCGCGCACCAGATCCGTATTGCCGTTGGTGAGGCCGACCAGTCGGTAATCCCGCGCGAGGTTCCGCAAAACCTCGTCCACTTCGGGGAAAAGCGTGACCTCACTCCGCGCGCGCACGAACGTTTCCACACCCTCGTGGGCGAGATGGGGGTCGTAGTCGTGTTCTTCAAGGAGGCGGGCGAGGGCGGCCCGCCGGAGCGCCGTGAAATCATGGCGCAAGGCGGGATCAGCCTGTGCCATGGCGCGTCGGTAGGCCTGAAGCTCTTGCACGCTGTAGCGGGCGGCCACGCGGGGTGCGTGGGCGCTGATCCACGCGTACTGCACGTCCTCGGCACGCGCGAGTACAGGTCCGGCATCCCAGAGGGTGTCGTCGAGATCCAGCGTGATGACTTTTATCACTGAAACAGTCCGTAGTCGGCGAGAGATGCTCAAGGACCGCAGCATAGCGCAGCCGGAAGGCAAGCGCGGAGGTTAGAATGCCGCGGCTCGGAAATCCGGAGAAACAACCATGCCGTCCTTCGATATCGTGTCCGAAGTGGACATGCACGAACTCACCAATGCCGTGGATCAGGCCAACCGCGAAATCAGCAACCGTTTTGACTTCAAGGGCACCGGCACCAAGGTCGAGCAGGCCGAGCATGTGATGACCATCCGCGCCCAGAACGAATTCCAGGTCAAGCAGGTGATGGAGATCCTGCAGCTGAAGATCGCCAAGCGCGGTATCGATCCAACCTGTCTGGAGGAAGGTGCCCTGGCCACGGCACTCAACGAAGCCCGTCAGACCCTGACCGCCAAACATGGCATCGACAAGGACTCCGGCAAGAAAGTCGTCAAATTCATCAAGGACAAGGGCTTGAAAGTCCAGGCCCAGATCCAGGACGAACAGGTGCGGGTGACGGGCAAGAAGAGGGATGACCTGCAGGAAGTCATCGCGGCCCTGCGTGCGGGCGAGCTGGGCCTGCCGCTGCAATTCACCAACTTCCGCGACTGACTCGCATGGGCGTCACGGAACATTTCTACACCTGTCCCTACTGCTGGGAACAGATTTCGAGTCTGCTTGATCTGTCGGCGCCCGAGCAGCGCTACGTGGAAGACTGCGAGGTGTGCTGTCGGCCGATCGAGCTCGCTTTTACCGTGGAGGAGGGTGAGCTTGCCTTCTTCTCCGCGCAGTCCCTGGATGCCTGAGGGCCGGTCTGCGCATGTATCACGGCCTGCTCTTGCTGGCACTGGTGGGCGCCTTGCTGGGGCTCTGGCAATGGAGCGTGCGCGGGCGGGAGCAGGTGCTCGCCATCTCGCGCGAGGTTTGTCGTGACCTGCACATGCAGCGCCTGGACGACTCGGTGGCTCTGCTCGGCATGCGGGTGGTGCGCAGGCCCCGCTGGGCGCTGGAGCGTCGTTACGAATTCGAATTCAGTGCGGATGGTGCCGATCGCTGCAAGGGCCAGGTCTTCCTGTCGGGATTGTCCCTGCAGCGGGTGAGACTGGAGATGCCGAGCGGGCCCCTCATCATCGAGCTCAACGCGCGACGCGGGTCCTGAGCGCGGCGCTCAGCGCTCCTTGAAGTGCTCTTCCACTTCCGAGAGCAGTGCCTTGTCGTGCTCCTTCAGCGCGGCGCGTGCGGCGGTTTCCCGGGCGCGGTGTTCAGCCATCGCGCGCTGCCTCGCCTCGGCTGCCCTGGCGCTGGCTGAAGGTCTCGGCAGGGCAGGGCCGCCATCGAACGTGATCTCGAGGTCATCCGCCTCATTGCGTGGCGCCACCGGAATGGGCGCAGATTTTCCGGTAATGACCCCGCCGCTTGCGCGGGTCGCCTCCTGCCGGGGCAGGACGGGTGCCGGACCCCGTGGTGCCAGCACGGCAAGTGCCGCCCGCAGGGCCGTGTTCTCCTGTTCCAGTTCCCGCACCCGTTGGCGCAGGGCAGTCAGCTCACGACCGGTTTCCGCATGCCCGCCGGGTGGCATTACTGCGGGTGCTGGCGCGGGCCGCTGAGAAAGCGGCACGGAGGCGGGAATCGTTGTGGGCGCAGGGGGTGCGGGGGGCTCCAACGAAAGATCGAAGAATTCATGGGCTTCCAGGCGCGCGGCTTCTTCCGTCAAGGAGAGATCATCAAGGCCCGGGTCGGTGTCGCTGCGCGGCCCCCCAGTGCGCCTGCCGTCGAGCCCACCCTCCAGGCGATAGGCCTCGAAGCCACGTTCTGCCAGCAGGAAAGCACCCGCCGTGCTGAGCGTGCCGTCATCGCAACACACGATGCAGGGTTTCTGTCGCGCCAGTTTCTGCAGCTGAACCCGCAGGGTTCCCAGAGGCATCAGCACACCGTCGCGTAACGGAGCCTCTGCCGCCCGCGCTGGATCCCGCACATCCAGCCAAATGGCATCGCGTTGTTCGGTGAGTCGCAGCGCCGCTTCGAAATCCAGGCTGCGAACAAGCGGATCTTTCACGAACCGCTCGAAATCCGCGCGCGAGAGTCGCATCAGCCGGCCCTCGTTCAACATGGCAACCGTCGCGTTGCGCGGCGCACCGGTGAGCAGGGCTTCCTCACCGAAAGCCTCTCCCGGACCGAGAATCGCGAGCTGCTGACGGTCGCTGCGCGGCGAGGGCTGGCGACTGACCAAGCAGCGGCCCCGCTGGATGATGTAGTAATGGTCTGCTGTCTCACCCTCACGCATGACGACGGCACCGGTCTGAACATCGATCGGTACCAGGGCACTGAACAGCGCGCGCACATGTTCGGGTGACATGTGGTTGAACGGGGGTGTCTGAAGCAACTTGCCTAACCAGTCATGGGAGTCTTGCGGGTCAGCGGCCGCGGGCTCGGATACTTGAGCCAGAACCCCCATCTCCGTGGCCAGCAGCCGGTCGAGCAGTTCCCGCTGGCAGCGCAGCAGGTATGCACGCGTGATGCTGCGGGCGGACAGCCGGTGCGGGTGGGCCCTGGACAGCGCCTGCAGGGATTCCGGGGTGCCTTCGGTGATTGTGGCGATGGTCCGCTCCCCATGGCAGAGCTCCACGGCCCCGCCCAGCAGATACCAGCAGAACTGGTCGGTCTCGCCGGCCCGGAACACCGCAGAGCCGGGCGGCAGCTCAAGCAGCTCGGCAGTGTTCAGCAACTCCTGCAGGCGATCGGGAGACAGGCTGTGCAGAGGCACCAGCTGCCGCATCCGTGCGGACTGCGCGTCGCTCGCGGGCGTCCCTGTGGTCATAAATGCCCCGTGCGGCAAGTGGATGCGCGATCAGAGCGCCGCCTTCGCATCGGCGTCAAGCACTGCGCAGGCCCTGATGCACGGGATTGTGCGTAGAATCGAGCTCAAATCGGTGCGCCGGGCGGTGCGCCGCAAGGGGGTGCGGGTTGAATGATGAGCGCGGCAAATCGCTGGAGCGCAGACTCCATGAACTCCAGGTGGAGCACAGGGATCTGGATGAAGTGGTGTCCCGCCTCGCAGCCGGCATCCACGCCGATGAGCTGCTCATCAAGCGCTTGAAGAAGCGCAAGCTGCAGCTGAAGGATCAGATCGAGCGGCTCAGGAGCCTCCTGATCCCCGATCTGGATGCCTGAGCCGGAGCGCGCTCAGGCGCGCGCAAGAGGGGATACATACCGGTACGACGACCCCGCCAGGTAGCGTAGCTGTTCGGCATAGAAAGCGTCGATCTGCCGCCGCGCCTTGGGACGCAGTTCCAGGAACTGAAAACCCATCAGGCAGCTCGCAGGGGCAGTCGTGGCCACATGCAGCAGCCGCGCACAGGCCGAAAGTGTCTGCTGGCCCTCGGCCAGAGGGAGCACCATGGTCACCTGCAAGAGCGGGTGGTTGCCCTCCACAAGTCGCCCCCCCACGGGGTAG
>JBDLQR010000223.1:0-5445 GCA_039800485.1 Pseudomonadota bacterium | reverse complement strand
CGGCGAGACCGCAGATCATCCCGCGCGATGATGAAAGGACGGGCGTTGTCGGCTGCCTCCCTGCGTCGCCAGGCCTGCCAGGGAGCAGCCGCGTAGAGGGTTGCAACCAGATCGAGTCGCTCTCCACGCCTGGGCAGGCCCCGGCGTGTGCCCAGCGGACGCCCTCGTGCGCCACCGGACTGCTCCTGGCCTGAGCGGCCTGCGCTCCCCGGGGTACCCCGTTGCTGACCGCGAAGTGCAAGACTCGCCAGCACCTCGGGAGCCAGTGCCGTTGCCACAGCTTCCAGCACGCGATCTTCCAGCGCCACCGGGGCGCCAGGAGTCTGGGACGCAGTCTCTGCAGACTGTTCTTCGGACGCACGCTCGCTGGACAGCGAGTCGGTGGATGCTTGCGCGGTAGGGGCGGTCTCGGGCTCAACCCTCTGGGGCAGGCAAGTCGCCCGATGTCCCAACACGAGGCTCGCGGCGAGCGTGAGGTCACTTTCTTCCGTACGGCGTCGTCCCTGCAGGGCCGCACTTGCACGCGCCACCCTGGCCGCAAGCAGTGGAGCACGCAGGGAGCGGATGCCACACCGCAGGGCGATTTCGTTCAGTGCCGGCAAGAGCTCATCGCTGCTTTCAACCTGCAGCAGATGCTGTCGCGCGCGCGCCAGATCCTCAGGCGTGAACAGGATAGTCGCGGCATCACTGATCCGGAGACCCTCCAGCCTCACTTCAAAAGCGGCTCTTTCACGCAGGGCGGCAGGCGCGGATTCCTCATCATCGAGTCCCTCATCCAGCGCTACGATGCCGAAGCGACTCGGCGCTCGCAGAGCCAGGCCCTCGCGTTCAAGCTGGACTTCCCCGCTGTCGAGCACCGCCGCGATGCGTGCGGCCGTGGCGGACGAAATGCGTTCCGCCATGGAAAGCACGGCGAGTCCACCATGAGCGGCCGCGAGCAAGCCGCGTTCCGCCCGGGGTTTGCCGGCAGCGAGCGTGGCGGCCAGATCCATCCCGCCCATGAGGCGCGAATCGGGAATATTGAGCGGGACAGTGCACCATGGTGACTGCGCAGGCATCCACTGCCGCAGCAAGCCCAGCCAGCGGTCGCGCACCGGCCCGGCGGCAGCGCGCACCACGGCGCCGCCGGTGCCGGCGGGATCAATGGCGAGCAGCGCTGCGGCGAATTGGGCGAGCTGCCAAGCTTCGGGCACGGATCACTCAGCCCAGATTTCGCGCATGCCACGCTCGATGCGCACCGCAGATCCTGCGTCGTCCAGCGGATTCCTACGCAGTCTGTGGCGCAAGGCCGAGGGCGCGATGTCTCTCAGATGGGCAGAAGTGACTTCGAGATCGCCGGCCAGACTCGCCATGGCACGCGCTGCGCGCAACAGGGTGAGCTCACCGCGCAGACCATCGGTACCGAGCTGCATGCACAAACGTGCCGCCTGCTCCAGCACCGCATCGGGCACTACCACTTCGGGCAGCAACTCCCGCGCATGGGTGATCTGCTTGCGCAGCCGGGACTGGGCGCGACTCCAGCGCGCGATGAAAGCTTCCGGATCCCGTTCAAAGGCGTCCCGCCGCTTGATGATCTCAAGACGGGTGGGCAAGTCATCCGGCGTGCTGATCTCGACCGACAGTCCGAACCGGTCCAGCAGTTGGGGTCGCAGCTCACCCTCCTCCGGATTGCCGCTTCCAACCAGAACAAAGCGTGCCGGATGACGCACGCTCAACCCCTCCCGTTCCACCACATTTTCGCCGGAGGCCGCGACATCCAGCAGAAGGTCCACCAGGTGGTCCTCCAGCAGATTGATTTCATCGATGTAGAGAAAACCGCGATGGGCTCGGGCCAGCAGGCCGGGTTCAAAGCGACGAACACCGTTCTGGAGCACCTGCTCCAGATCGAGCGCACCGACGACACGGTCCTCGGTGGCGCCCAGGGGCATGTCAACGAAAGGCACGGGAATCTTGACGGCCTTGAAACGGGCATCCCCGCCACCCGACTGGCAGCGGGCACACAGCCCGACCCGCGCGACCGGTGTGCAGCGATAGGCACAGTCGGCAACTGTCTCGAGCGGCGGCAGGAGATCGGCCAGCGCACGCACCGTTGTGGTCTTGCCGCTGCCGCGGTCTCCAAAGACCAGCACGCCGCCTATGCTGGGCGCCACTGCAGAGATGAGCAGGGCGCGTTTCATTTCTTCCTGGCCAACGATCGCCGCGAAAGGAAAAGTCGACTGCATGCTGGCCTCAAGGTATTGGTCTCATCACTTGATACCATTGCGGCCAGTCACTCGCCAAGCGCAACGGATCAAACAGGGGGCATCATGGACTGGAATCAGGACGCACCACCCCGCCCGCTGCGGGGCGAGATGCTCACACTTGACGGCCCTGCGGGCGCGCTCGCCGTCCATGTGGCAGGTCCGGAGACCGCGCCGCCAGTGCTGCTGGTGCACAGCGTCAACGCTGCGGCCTCCGCGGCAGAAGTTCGCCCGCTGTTCGAGGGCCTGCGGCAACATCACCGCGTTTACGCCCCGGATTTGCCGGGTTTCGGTCTCTCCGCACGCCCAGCGATCGTGTACACACCCCGGCTGATGACGGACGCAATCGTCAGGGTGCGGTCCGCCATCGCGGAGCGCCACGAGGACCAGCCCTTGGACGCGTTGGCCGTATCACTGGGCTGCGAGTTCCTGGCAAGGGCGGCTGCCGAGAATCCCAAGGCCTGGCGCAGTGTGGCGCTTGTCAGTCCCACGGGCTTCCGGGGCACACGCCCTCCCTATGGCCCACCCGGCAGCACGCGCGGTTTGCCGCGCGTACACGCATTCCTGACCCGGCCATTCTGGCGCAGGCGCCTGTTCGACCTGCTGACCAGCCGCCGCTCCATGCGCTTTTTCCTGCGCAAGACCTGGGGCAGCCAAATCATCGATGAGGAAATGTTCGAGTACGCCTGGCGCGCCGCCAGAGCACCCGGTGCCGAGCACGCCCCTCTGTGCTTCCTCAGCGGTTTTCTCTTCAGCCGCGACATCGGCCGTATCTACGAAACATTGCAGATGCCGGTCTGGATGGTGCACGGGACGCGAGGGGATTTCGTGGACTACCGCCTGAAGAAGATCCTGGCACTGGGTGCGCGCTGGTCCTTTGAAGTGATGCAGACAGGGGCCCTGCCCTACTTCGAACAGCCTGCCGCTTTTCTCGCGGCCTGGGAGCGCTTCCGGGCCGCCGCAACCACCATGCCGTGACAAGCAGCGGGCTTCTACCTATAGTCGCAAAGCATCACGGTTGCAGCCCGCACCCGACATAATCCGGAAAAAAAGGAGCCCGTCATGAGTTCTCGTACCGTCGGCGAAATCATCAAAGGCCAGGAACTCCTCACCGCGCCCGCTTCGGCACCGGTCAGCGAAGTTGCCCGCTGGATGCGCGGCAGACGGGTCGGCGCGATTCTGGTCGTGGAAGACAGCAAGCTGGTCGGAATCTTCACCGAGCGTGATGCCCTCTTCCGGGTGGTTGCTGAAAAGCGGGATCCGGCCGCCACGCTGCTCTCAGAAGTGATGACCGCCAATCCCACGGCCATCAGCCCCAAGGATCCTTTCCCCATGGCGCTGCATATCATGCACGAGGGTCAGTTCCGTCACGTGCCGGTGGTGGAAGACGGCAAGCCGGTCGGCATCGTGTCTTCGCGCGATGCGATGGGACCGGAGCTCGAGGACTTCATGTACAGCCTCATCCTGCGCGGCCAGGCCAACGACGTACTCGCGTGACGCCGGAGGGCGGCCTACTCCGACTCCGGATTGCGTGAGAACCGGTAACCGACGCCGCGCACCGTATGAAAGTGCAGCGGCGCATCCGGATTGTGCTCGAAGCGCTTGCGCAGACGCACAATGAAGTTGTCGATGGTACGGGTGGACGGGTAGACCTCATTGCCCCAGACGCGGTCGAGAATATCCTCACGCGTCACGATCGCACCGGCTGCCGCTGACAGCACCTGCAGGATCATGGCCTCCTTGTGGGTGAGGCTGTGCTCGGCCCCATCCCAGCTGCGCGCATGATAGGACCTGAAATCGACGGTATTTCCGCCAAACTCGATCGAGGCGGCCCCTTCGTTGTAGAGGGAAACCCGCCGCAGGATGGCGGCAATACGCAACAACAGCTCCTTCAGGTGGAAGGGCTTCGCGAGGTAGTCATCGCCACCCGCCTCCAGCCCCTTGATGCGATCCTCCGCGTCAGCCTTCACGGTCAGAAAGAGCACCGGCACCTGGTTACCCTCGCGCCTGACCGCGGCACACAATTCCAGGCCGTTCAGGCGCGGCATCATCACATCGAGCACCGCCAGATCGAACTGCTGATCGCGCAAGGCGGACAGACCCTGCTCGCCATCATAGGCGACGGTGGTTTCATAGCCCTCGGCATCGAGGTTCTCACGGATCCCGTCTGCTAGATGGGTTTCATCGTCAACGATGAGAATGCGGGGGGTGTGCTTCATGCAGGATTCTGATCAGGCCACTGAATGGAAAACGTTGCGCCGCGGCCCGGCCCGGGGCTCTCCGCCCGGACTCTGGCCCCGCTGAGATCGGCAAGCCGCTTGACGATGTGCAGACCGAGGCCAGTGCCTTGCGTGGTGCGCCGGAGTTCATCGCCAATACGGTAGAACTTCTGGAAGACACGCAAGGCCTCCTCCTCCTCGAAGCCCAGACCATCATCGGTGATGGACAGCGTGATCAGGCCTGGCTGACGATGTGCCGCCACCGCAATCCGTGTGCCCTTAGCGGCCACACAGGACTTGAGCGCATTATCGAGAAAATTGCGCAGGATCGTTTCGAGGGCGGTGCGATCACCACGGAGGACGACATCATCGGGAATGTCGACGTGCACACCAATGCCATGGCCCGAGGCGCGATCACGCATCGCGTCCACCATTCCAGTGACCAAGGGTGCGAGCTCCACCGGCTCCGGCTTCAAGCCATGGAGCCCCTGCTCCAGGCGGGCGGAATCGAGCAGGTTGTCGACCATGCGCAGCAGTCTTTCATCATCTGCGAGGATGCGATTCGCAAGCTTGGTGGTCTCGGGTTCGCTGGAGCGCATCACGAGCGTCTCTGCCGAAAGGCGGATGCTGGCGAGCGGACTCTTGAATTCGTGGGAGACCGCAGCCAGAAAATTCTGCTGGCGCCGGCGCAGGTTGGCGTCCAGCCGGATCGCGCTGGTCAGCACCGACATGCCGCCGATCAGCACCAACAGGAAGAATCCGCCCTCCCACAGGTAGCGGTTGATCCGTTTCGAGCGTTCCTCAGCCAGGGCCTGCAATGCACCTTCCGGCAGGGTTCCCCCGGCCTTCTCAGCTTCCTTGTAGAGCGAGGCGATGCGCGCTTCCACGGCACGGGAGTAGTGCACGTTCTCCGCAATCCACCAAGCCACCTGCGCGGAGGTGAGCGTCAGCAGGAGCAGGAATCCTATCTGCACCGCACGCGACGG
>JBDLQR010000222.1:0-6369 GCA_039800485.1 Pseudomonadota bacterium | reverse complement strand
CAGAAGGGGAACCATACGGGCTGTCACTTGCTCATTGCCTCGGAAAGAGTGTCCACGGCTTGCTCAAGCTGTGGCGCCGTGTGTTCGCTGGAGAGGAAAAACCGCAACCGCGCGGCTTGCTCCGGTACTGCCGGATAAAGAATTGGTTGCACGTTGATGCTCTGCTCGTAAAGCGCGGCTGACAGCCGCACTGCGCGGACTGAGCTGCCTGTAATGATGGGTACCACGGATAGTCCCGCACTGGTGCCCGTATCGAGGCCGGCAGACCGGGCCAGGGCCTGGAAACGAGCGCCGTTCTCGTGCAGCCTTCGCACCCGTTCTGGTTCCGCGCGCAGTAGCTTCAATGCAGCGTGCGCGGCCGCGGCCACCGGCGGTGGCATGCCCACGCTGTAGAGAAACCCGGGCGCCAGATACCGGAGGTTGTCGATGAGTGCTGATTCGCCGGCAATGTAACCGCCGCACGCGGCGAGCGCCTTGCTGAGCGTGCCCATCCAGATATCTACATCGCGCCCTGCAAGGCCAAAGTGCTGGCGGATACCAAGACCGGTCTCACCCATGACGCCAAAGGAATGCGCCTCGTCCACCATCAGCCAGACCCTGTGACGCTGCTTCACTTCGATGAAGCGGGGCAGATCCGGGAAATCGCCATCCATGCTGTAGAGGCCTTCCACCACCACCAGCACGCGCTCATGACGACGACGCTGCTCGCGCAGTATCTGGTCGAGTGTCTGCCAGTCATTATGGGGAAAGCTCAGCCGACGAGCGCCGGACAGCAGCATGCCCTGCAGGCTGCTGTTGTGGATGAATTCATCGTGCAAGACGAGGTCGCGGGGCCCAAGCAGATGACCGATGACCGTCACATTGGTGGCGTGTCCGCTCACGAAAGTGAGCGCCGCGTCCACCTCATACGCCTCTGCCAGAGCTTGCTCCAGTTGCCGGTGTACAGGGCGCTCACCGGAGACGAGGCGACTTGCGGAGACAGACGTTCCATAACGTTCGATGGCCTCATTTGCCGCCGCGTTCACGTGCGGGTGTCCGCAAAGACCAAGATAGTTGTAGCTGGAAAAATTGAGGCAGGTTTTTCCGGCCACGATTGAGGTGGCGCCTGCGGTGCCGTCGTGAACCTTGAAGTAAGGATCATCCACTGCGTAGTGACTGGCGCCGGCCCGCAGCAAGCTCACCTGCTGATACCCGGGATGCTGGTCGAAGGCATACCAAGCGGCGGGAACGTCCATCACGGGTTCCAGGGCGGCACCTGCCACTGCCGGGGCCTCAGAGCGCTGCCGTTGCCGGTGACGCCGGGCTTCCTGCAGCAGTCGCTCCTTCTGCTCCGGAGAAAGTTGGGGTGTACCAGACTGACTCATGCTCCGACCCCGAGCTTGCCGGCGGACAACACGGCAGCAACATTTCCGCGGGCCTCATGCTTGGCCAGAAATTCCACCTGGGCATCGATGACTTTTTCGGATTCGTCCGCATCTGTCGTCCCGGGGGACATGAGGCGGACCACCCGTTCGGCAAGCCATTGCAGCGTCTGGTCGCCCAGACCCATCTCGGGAATCCGCACGCCGAATCCGTTCTCGACCGCCACTGCGAGCTCCACGGCCATGAGTGAATCAAGCCCCAGCGTATGGATGGGCACCTGTATCTCGACCTCTGGCGCGGGGAGATTGAGCACGGCGCCCAGGGATTCACGGAGATGCTCCGTTACCGCGGCAAGGAGAGCTTCGCCACTGAGCCCCATCAGACCTTCGCGAATATTCATGCCATGGGAGGTCCGGGCCTGCCCGGGCTGTTCCAGAGCCGCAATTTCGGCGAACTTGGGTTGGTGTGCGCTCTTCAAGCTGCGCGCCAGAACAGGCCAGCTCAGATCGAGGAAAGCCGCGCCGGGCTCCTCTGCGACAAGCACACGCTCAAGCTCTGTCAAAGCCTCTTCGGCTGAGAGCGCACGCCCGCCAAGACGATCCGTGAGGGCGGTACGCACCCCTGCCTGCCTTGCAAGATAGCCCGTGTCTCCAATGGGCCCGAAGCTCACGCAGGTGAGCGGTAAACCGTCTGCACGGCCGGCGCGCGCCAGCGATTCAAGCCAGTGATTAGCTGCGACGTAGGAGGCTTGGCCAGGATTGCCGAAAAGCGTGGTCGCGGATGAGAACAGGACCATGAAATCGAGCTTTATCCCCTGGGTGAGTGCCAACAGGTTTTGCGCGCCCAGCATCTTGGGGGCGAGCACCTTGGAAATCCGGGATGAATCCAGATTGCGCGCCACGCCGTCCTCATACACGGAAGCGGCATGCAGGATCCCTTTCAAGGCCATGCCGGCGCTTTCGAGATCCGATAGGACGGTCGCCAGCGCAGCGACATCGGTGATGTCGCAAGCTGGTGCATCCACACGTACACCGGCCTCCCTCCAGCCCCTCACGTGCACCTCGGCCTCCTCACTGCCAAGGCCGGACCGACTGAGCAGGACCAGATGCCTCGCTCCGCGCTCGACGAGCCAGCCAGCAGCGCACAGCCCCAAGCCGGAGAGTCCACCAGTGACCAGGTACGCAGCCTCCGCGTCCAGCGCCAGCCGCTTCACTTCGTTGGCGTGGGAGCCCTGCGGAATACCGTTCGGATAACTCACTATTATCTTGCCGATATGTCGCGCGCTCTGCATGTAGCGAAATGCTTCTACCACCTGCTCAGCGTTGAAGGTTCGATAGGGCAAAGGCTGGAAGTCTCCCGCCCGGAAATGCTGGATGACTTCGTCCAGCAAGGTGCGGGCCAGCGCGGGCTGCACGCGCATCAACTGATCCACGTCCACTCCGTGATAGCTCACGTTGTTGCGGAAGGGGCGCAGGCCAAGACGGGTGTTTTCGAAGAAATCCCGTTTGCCAAGCTCTATGAAGCGGCCGAACGGGCGGAGCACTTCCAGGCTTCGGGCCAGAGCATCACCGCTGAGCGAATTAAGTACGACATCAACCCCTTCTCCGGACGTATCCCGCAATATCTCATCCGCAAAACCCAAGGAGCGGGAGTCGTAGAGTCGCTCCACACCAAGCATCCGCAAGAAATCTCTTTTTTCCTCGGAGCCCACCGTTGCATGGATCTCGGCCCCCAACAGCCGCGCAACCTGTATGGCGGCGAGGCCGACTCCGCCTGCCGCACCGTGGATCAGCACTCTCTCTCCAGGGCGCAGTCTGGCCACGTGCTGGAGGGCGTACCATGCGGTGACGAAGGCAGTGGGGATGGTCGCCGCGGCCTCGAAGGACAAAGTGAGTGGCACCGGTGCAAGAGCCCAGCGGCGCGTGCGCACCAAATCACTGAAGCAGGCAGAGCCATAGCCAAGCACGCGATCTCCGGGACGGAACACGAGCTCACGTCGTCCGACGCGCGTCACAGTGCCGGCGAACTCCAAACCCAAGGTAGGGCCGGCGAAGCCCTGCGCCACGCTCTCCGGTGGCAGCAAACCCAGCGCCAGCATGAGGTCGCGAAAGTTCAGTGCGGACGCTTCTACCCGCACCTCTACCTCGTCCTCCGCCAGCGGCGGCTGCACTTGGGAAGCCCAGCGCATCTGGTCCAGTGACCCAGGCTGATCGATGACCAGACTGGTTCGGGTGACGCCGAAGGGTGCCTCCTGCGGGGTGACTGGATTCGGCAGCGGCCCGAGACGAGGCACGCGGGTCGCGCCGTCGCGGGCGAGAATCCGCTCACGCTCCTGCGTAGGCACAGCAAAATCTTTCAGCAAGCGCCGGGCAGCATCCTCAGCAGACGGGAAATCCTCCAAGTCCACGAGATGAATATCGGCGCGATCGGTTTCGTTCATGACCGTGCGCGCGAAACCCCAGAGGGCGGCGTCTTCCAGCTGCAAACCTTCGAAGCCCCAGGCATTGCGGGTCACGAGGTAGCAGGCCTCTGGGGGCTGGTCCGCCTCCAGGGACCGCACGAGAGCGGCGAGCCTGGCACAACGTGTTTGTTGCGCAACAATTCCTGATTCTTCGGGTGATGCCGCAGGGTGTGCGTCTGGCAGATCGACCACGAAGTCCACCCCGTCCAAGGTGGGAGGATGTTCTCCGAGCTCTACCCGAACATCATGACCGGCAGCGATCAGAGCTGCCCCGAGTGCCGCAACGAGCGCCGTGCCCTCGGAGGCCAGAAGTTGCCAGCATCGGCGATCCCGTTCGTCACTGGCTCCCGCTGTGGGATGCGCGTAGTCAGCGGGCGACCCAGACCTCGCCGGAGGTGCCTTGGCGAGCAAAAGCCAGGGCCCGGCGACTTCGTCCGGGTCGAGGGTGAACGAACTGATTTCATCGAATCCCAAGGCCTCGAGCTGCCGGCGCCAGAACAGGGGCGGCTGCTGACGATCGGGGTTTCCAAGGCCGTCGGAAAACCAGCCCGGCCTCGCTCCCAGCACGAAATCCAGCCAGCGCGCGGGAAACTGCCCAAGCAGTGCAAGGCAGCCCTCTGCTCGCACCCGTGCCGCAGCGTGCCTGAGGAACGCGAGGGAATCATCCAGAGAATTACCGTCATCGACCACCAGGACGCGATCGACTGCCGCCATGGCTGTGGGGTCAATTTCCAGACTTTCCGTCCGCACGCCCGGCCAGCGGGCCTTGGCTTGGTTCAGTACCCGAGTGACGGGGCTTGCCAGGTATCTGCGGGCGGTCTGCGACCGGGGGTCACCGGCCATCTGCCCTAGCAGCACCGGCTCGCCCGCCGTGATCTCCAGCACCATGCTCCCCGTCGTCGAGGCGTCGGACACCAGCAACTGATTGAGGCCATGACCGAGGCGAGCGTTGGTGATGGCGCCGCGCGCGCGCTCGATCAACGCGGCAAAGGGCAGGTCGCGGGGATGAAGCTCGGACCAGGCGAGCTCTCCGCACAGCAAGGCAGGTAGACGGGTGCCAGCGCGTGTCACGGCCAGCACGAGATCCGCCAGATCGGGGTGCTCTGCCAGCAGGCTGCCCTGAATGGCGGAGATAGCCGCTGCAACAGGCTCCTCCGACGATATCATCTGCCAACGGCCGTCTCTCTCCACCAGCGATCCATCCAGCACGGCCGAGGCCAACAACCTCTCAAGCGACGGTCGAGTGACCGGCGGTGCATGGGTGACCTCCACCCAGCCATTGGCATCCGCCATTTCTTCCAAGGCTTGACGGGTGTAGAAACGGCAGAGGCTGTCCAACAGCGGCTCGAACTCGTTCGCATAACGCAAGCCTTCGCCATCATGGACCAGATGACGGAAGAGCTCTGCGGTGTCGCGGCGAAGCCGGTTGAAGCGCTCCGCCGACGTGCCGCCCCCTTCTTTATCCACGGGCCGGGATTCGAATGTCCACGCCAAGGTACGCGGCGGCCTGCGATCCTGCAGGCTGGGTACGCGTCGAAAATCGACTTCATCGGCAATGGCAAGCGGCGTGCCATCCTCCGCGTAGAGAATGAATCGAGCGGACAAGGTCCGGTCCGTCCGGGAGAGGGCTTCGACCGCCGCTGCCACCACCACACCGCCCTGCCTGAGGCAGACCAGACGGCCGATCCGGACCGGAATGAAAGCATGGCTGGCAGCGCCTGGAGCCGGGACTATCAGCTGCAGTGCCAACTGGAAGGCGGCATCGAGTTGCATTGGAGACACATGGAAGGCGCCGTCTTCGAGTTCATCCTGCCGAAGCACGGCAAGCACGCGCGGGCCCTCGCGCCATCCCTGCATTACACGGCGGAAGGCAGGGCCATACTGAAGTTCAGCCTGTGCGGTGCTTGCGTAGTGGGATTCGGCATCGAAATCAGGCAGGCGTCTAGGCAGCTCCAGAGCATCCGTGCCCGGCAGTTGCGCGCTTTCGCCGGGGAGACGGGCCTTCGCGTGGAGCAACCAGTCCTCATCACCGGCCTCGGCGCGGGCCTCTATCGTGACCTGTCCCTCCCGTACATCGAATCGCGTGCGGACCGTTCGGGTGCTTTCCCTGCCGAGAAGGAGAGGCGCGCGGATGTCGAGATCCGAAAGGGTCAGCGTCTCGCCAGATTGGCAGCGCGCGGCAGCCGCCAGACACAACTCGGCAAAGCCTGCTGCAGGAAAGACCACTGTCCCGCGGACCTCGTGATCCGCGAGCACGGGTAGCAGCGCGGTGTCCATGGGGGATTCCCAAGTGTGCGGGTGTCGGGCGACGGGATAACCGAGCCAGGGATGATCCTTTTTCCGATGAAGCAGTCCCATCCTCTCGGGCGTTTCGGAATGCCAGCAGGGCCGGTACTGCCAGGCGTAGTGGGGCAGCTCGGCGGCGGGCCGTGGACGCGGGAACGCCGCGGACCACTCGGGCGCAACGCCAGCCAGGATTGCCTGAGCCCCCGCCTGCCAGACCATGCTAGGCCCATCGTCTTTCCTGCTTTGGGTGGCAAGAACCA
>JBDLQR010000221.1:0-5924 GCA_039800485.1 Pseudomonadota bacterium | reverse complement strand
AAACGCATAGTGCCTCCTTGGATATTCCTACGGAATTACTAGGAATTGTGTGAGATACCGAGCGTTTCAGTCAAGAATATTTTTGCACCTGCGTCATGAGGTCGCGGGCGGCGAATTCAGGGCGCCGGAGGCTCTTCGGCCACGCGACGTCGCATCTCCTCGCAGGACGGAATATTGGGCAGGTCCACGGAAATCCCCTGGCGGCAGAGCGCCTCCGCCATCACCTCGATCTGCTTCTCCAGGCCGCGGGCGTGGTCCAGCAAGGCGTCCACCGCCTGGGTCATGGGGTCGTTGAGGCCCTTCACCTGACCGTAGGCGTCAAAGCCGATACGGCGCGCCGTCTCTTCCCGCTCAGCCTGCTGGCTGGGCTGCTCACCCCCGGCGATGCGGCCGGGGATCCCGACGACCGTGGCGCCCGCCGGCACGTCCTTGACGACCACCGCATTGGAACCGACCCGGGCGTTCTCTCCCAGTGTGATGGGGCCGAGCACCTTGGCCCCGGCGCCAATCACCACGCCGTTGCCGAGGGTGGGGTGACGCTTGCCCTTGTTCCAGGTCGTCCCGCCCAAGGTCACGCCGTGGTAGAGCGTCACGTCGTCACCGATTTCGGCGGTTTCTCCAATCACCACGCCCATGCCATGGTCGATGAAAAAGCGCCGGCCGATGGTGGCGCCAGGATGGATCTCTATGCCGGTGAGGACACGCCCAGCATGCGAGAGCACGCGTGCCAGCAGTTTGAAACCACGCTGCCAGAGCCAGTGGCTCGCGCGGTGGACGATCAGCATGTGAACGCCCGGATAGGCCAGCAGCAACTCGAGCGTGTTGCGGGCCGCGGGGTCGCGCGCGTAGATGCTGCGGATGTCTTCTCTGAGTTGCTGGAACATGGGCAGGGCTCGCCAGTGTTAGGATGGGGCCTGTTCAGGCAAGGCCCGGAAAGCGGCAGAAGGCGATCAAGGTGGACAAGAAAGAAGACGCCCCCCGGGGGCGGCTGAGCATACTACAAGTGGCCCAGAGCGTGCTCGCGGCCACCATCGGTGTACAGAGCAACCGCAACCGCGAACGCGACTTTCATCAGGGTTCAGCCAAGGCTTTCATCATCGCGGGCCTCATCGGCACACTCCTGTTCATACTCACCGTGTACACGGTGGTCACCCTGGTGCTGAAAGCCAGCGTGGGCGGCTGAAAAACCGCCCCGGTAGCGGCGCGTATCAGGCCGGGAGGCGCGCCAGCTGCTCGCTGAAGCGGGCAATCTGATCCCGGTTGTCTGCAGCGCGACGCCGCTCCTTTTCCACGACCTCTGCCGGCGCCCGTGCCACGAACGAGGCATTCGCGAGTTTGCCCTCGACCCGCGCCAGATCCTGCTCCAGGCGCGCAATCTCTTTCGTGAGCCGTTCGCGCTCCACCGCGGGATCAATCAGATCGAGCAGTGGCACAAGGATGGTCATGTCGCCGGCCAGAGCTGTCGTCGCATCTGCACCGCCGGCATCCGTGCTCTCTTCGAGGCTCTCGAGCCGGGCGAGATGCCGAATCGGAGCTTCCATGGCGCCAAGCCAGGCGCGCTCCTCGGCACTGCCGCCGTGGACCCTGATGGGAATGCGTCTGGCCGGTTCAAGATTGTTTTCTGCGCGTATCCTGCGTACCCCGAGGATGAACTGACGGACCCAGGCGATGGCCTGGCCGGCGGGCGCATCTTCCGCGAATTCCCCGATCTGCGGGTAGGGCCGATCCATCAGAGTCTCGGCCTGCCGCCCGAGCATGGGTGCCACCTGCATCCAGATCTCCTCGGTGATGAACGGCATCAACGGATGCAGCATGCGCAGCGTGACTTCGAGTACATCCACGAGCACGTAGCGCGTAGCGTCTTTGACATCTTCCGTCGTCCCCGCATCATTCAGCGTCACCTTGGCGAGTTCGATGTACCAGTCGCAATACTCATCCCAGATGAATTCGTAGAGCGCCTGTGCGGAAAGATCGAAGCGATAGTTTTCGAAGCCCGCGGTGACATTCACCAGCGCCTCCCGCAGACGGTGCCGAATCCAGCGTTCAGGCAGCCCGAGCGTTGGCGTGGGCAAATCCGCAGGCAGGCGGCGTTCTCCCACCACCATTTGTACGAAGCGCGCGGCATTCCAGATCTTGTTGCAGAAATTGCGGTACCCGTCGATGCGACCAAGGTCGAAGCGGATATCACGGCCCTGGGTGGCCATGGCCGCAAACGTGAAGCGCAGCGCATCCGTGCCGTAGCCGGGGATCCCGTCCGGGAACTGGCGGCGCGTGGCAGCCTCGATCTTGGGTGCGTCCTCGGGCCGCATCAGGCCCACGGTGCGCTTGCCGACCAGCGGCTCGAGTTCGATGCCATCGATGAGATCGATCGGGTCGAGGATATTGCCCTTGGACTTGGACATCTTGTTGCCTTCCGCATCGCGGACCAGGCCATGGATGTAGACTTCGCGGAACGGCACGTCGCCCATGAACTTCATGCCCATCATGATCATGCGGGCAACCCAGAAGAAGATGATGTCAAAGCCGGTGACCAGCACGCTGGTGGGGTAGAACTGGCTGAGCTCCGGCGTGCTGTCCGGCCAGCCGAGAGTCGAGAACGGCCACAGCGCAGAGGAAAACCAGGTGTCCAGCACGTCAGGATCCTGCGTCAGTGCTACCTCCGGTCCCAGACCTGCCTTGCTGCGGGCCTCCGCTTCGGTGCGCCCGACGAAGATCCGGCCTTGCGAGTCATACCATGCCGGAATGCGGTGCCCCCACCAGAGCTGCCGCGAGATGCACCAGTCCTCGATGTTGCGCATCCATTCAAAGTAGGTGCGCGTCCAGTTTTCCGGCACGAAGCGGATCCGCCCGTCTTCCACGCACGCGATGGCAGGCTCGGCCAGCGGCGCAATACGCACGAACCACTGATCGGTGAGGAAAGGCTCGATGACTGCCTGGGAGCGATCGCCCCTCGGCACCATCAGCTTGTGAGCGTCAATTTTCTCCATCAGGCCCAGCGCTTCGAGATCGGCCACGACTCTCTTGCGCGCTTCGAAGCGATCAAGGCCCCGATAGGCAACGGGTGCCTCTTCGTTGAGGGTCGCGTGGGCCGTGAAGATGTTCATCTTCGGCAAGTCATGCCGCTCGCCCACGGCATAGTCGTTGAAATCATGCGCGGGCGTGATCTTCACGCAGCCGGAGCCGAAAGCCGGATCAACGTAAGTATCGGCAATCACCGGGATGTTCCGGTCGCACAGGGGCAGGCACACGGATTTGCCGATCAGGTGCTGGTAACGCGGGTCTTCCGGATGCACGGCGACTGCGGCATCACCAAGCAGTGTCTCGGGGCGTGTGGTGGCGACCACTACATGGCCGCTGCCGTCTTCAAGCGGATAACGTATGTGCCAGAGGCTGCCTTGCTCCTCCGTCGCCACCACCTCCAGATCCGAGATGGCGGTGTTCAGCACCGGGTCCCAGTTGACCAGACGTTTGCCGCGATAGATCAGGCCTTCCTCGTGCAGGCGCACGAAAACTTCGGTCACGGCGCGCGAGAGGCCTTCATCCATCGTGAAGCGCTCGCGGCTCCAGTCCATGGAGGCGCCCATGCGCCGCAGCTGCTGCGAGATGGTCCCGCCGGACTCGGCCTTCCACTCCCACACTGCCGCAGTGAACTTTTTACGACCCAGATCGTGGCGCGACAGACCTTTCAGGCCAAGCTGGCGTTCCACCACCATCTGCGTGGCGATGCCGGCATGGTCGGTGCCGCATTGCCAGAGTGCGCGCTTGCCCGACATTCGCTGATAGCGGATGAGGGCGTCCATCAATGTGTCCTGGAATGCATGCCCCATGTGCAGGCTGCCGGTGACATTGGGCGGGGGCAGCATGATGCAGTACGGATCGCCCTCGCCGTTGGCGGCAAAAAAGCCGGCTGCCTCCCATGCGCGATAGCGTGCTTGCTCGATCTTGCCGGGCTCATAGGTCTTGGCGATGGGGGCGGGCGTCGGGTCTTGCGCGGTCATGGCAGGTTCTTCTGGTGAGATGAGTGATTTTTCGGGTGGGCGTGGTGTCATGCCAGCGAGCGTGCCCTTGAAACCAAGCGAGCCCGGGTCCAGCCCTTGCACGCGATGGGTCAGGCGCGGCGGCACGCCGCGGGCCAGAAAGGGCCGGTTGGGCCGGGGGGAATCCTGGTTTCCGGTCAAGCGATCAGGCCTGACGGGTCGCGAGCGGATACCCCCGATCCTTGTAGAACCTCCAACGCTCGCGGGCCAGCTGCCGTGTATGCGGGTCATGGCCCGTGGTTTCCACCACGCGCTCGAACTGGCTGAAGAAGGTAGGCACTTCTACATGGAGATTGAACAGGGTATCCATCAAGTCAGGTGGCTGAGGCACGCACCCCAGCAGGATCTTCACCTGGGTGGTTGCAGGCGTTCCGGCGATCGCGTGAGGCACAAAGCTCGTGTCGTGGAAGGTCCACAGGAGGTCATCAAGGCTCGCGACCATGTCCTCATCCAGGCAGTGGACATAGACACTGCGCCCAGCCTGCCACGCCTGCTCCACGAGTTCGCAGACGCGCACATCGTGCTGGCGGCGTGTTTCTTCCGGCCAATGATGAAAATCGATGCTGGTCACGTCCGCGTCGCGTGGCTGCGCTTGAGCAGGTATTCCATGAGCAGAGGAACCGGCCGCCCCGTGGAGCCCTTGGCCTTGCCGCCGGTCCACGCAGTCCCTGCGATATCAAGATGAGCCCAGTGGTAATCGCGGGTGAAACGCGCGAGGAAGCAGGCCGCTGTGATGGTGCCGGCTTCCCGTCCGCCCACGTTCGACATGTCGGCAAAGGGACTGTCGAGCTGCTTCTGATACTCGTCCCACAAGGGCAGACGCCAGGCCCTGTCTCCCGAAGCCTGGCCTGCTTCGAGCAACTCGTTCGCGAGCGGATCGTGGTTACTGAGGAGGCCGCTGGCGTGACTGCCCAGCGCGATCACGCATGCGCCGGTCAAGGTGGCGATGTCGATGACCACAGCGGGCTCGAAGCGTGCACACCAGGTGAGGGCATCGCACAGGATGAGACGGCCTTCAGCATCGGTATTGAGGATTTCGATGGTCTGTCCGGACAGGCTGGTCACGACATCCCCGGGCTTGACCGCATTGCCGTCGGGCAGGTTCTCGGTTGCCGGCAGCACCCCCACCACATTGAGTGGCAACTCCAGCGTGGCAACGGCCTTCATCACTCCCAGCACGCTGGCAGCGCCCGTCATGTCGAACTTCATCTCGTCCATGGCGGCCGCCGGTTTGATGGAGATACCGCCGGAATCAAAGGTCACACCCTTGCCGACCAGAACGACCGGCTTGTCCTTGCGTTCCCCACCCTTGTATTCGACGGCAATCAGTTTCGGCGGCTGTCGGCTGCCCTGGGCGACGGCGAGCAGCGCTCCCATGCCGAGCTTGCGCATCTCGACTTCGTTGACCACGGTGACCTTGAGTGCGGGGAACTCCTTGGCCAGCGCCTGGGCGGTCAGCGCAAGGTGAGTCGGCGTGCAATGATTGCCGGGCAGGTTGGCCAGGTCCCGTGTGAGATCCATGCCCTGGGCGATCCCGTAGCCCAGCCGGGTTCCGACTTCCACGGCCGCGCTCCGGCTGGCATCGCTCAGCACCAGCAGGCGTGAAAGCTGTGGTTTCCGGGAGGGTTTGGATTTGAGCTGATCGAAGCGGTAGCGCGCACTGTTGAATGCCACCGCCATCTGCCTGGCCTGCCACGCGACATCGCGGTCATGGACTGTCACTTCCAGCAAGGCACTGGCCGCGGTGCGCACACCGGCTTCACAGAGGGCCTTGGCCGCGGTCGTCAGCACCCGCTGGTACTCGCTGCCCGAGATGCCATCCTGGCGCCCGCAGCCCACCAGCAGGACGCGCTCGGCGCTGATCCCGCCCACGTCGGGCAGCATTAG
>JBDLQR010000220.1:0-5765 GCA_039800485.1 Pseudomonadota bacterium | reverse complement strand
GAGCGGCCAGACCCACGCCCAAAGCGCTCATCGATACCCGCTTCGTGGACGGAACTGCACGGGAGTGATTCAGCCAGCGCCGACAGGGCAGTCACAGGTGCGTGACGCAGTCGCCCTGCGTGGCGTGTCTGTGGATTTTTCCACGCCGCAGGGCGTGCTGGAAGTCGTGCGCGAAGTGGATCTCGGCGTGGGCGCGGGAGAGTTTCTCTGCATCGTGGGTCCCACGGGTTGCGGCAAGTCGACGCTGCTCAATCTGGTCGCAGGGTTGCTGGTCCCTTCGGTCGGCAGCGTCCTCATCGACGAGACACCCGTGACCGGGATTCATTCCGCGGTCGGCTATCTCTTCCAGGCCGATGCCTTGCTGCCCTGGCGCGATGCGCTGGGCAATGTGGCAGCGGGTCTGGTCTTCCGCGGCGTACCGCGGCGGGAAGCGGAGGCCGAGGCCTTGGCGTGGCTGGCCCGGGTGGGGCTTGCGGGCGCTGCCAGACGTTATCCCCATCAGCTGTCGGGCGGCATGAAGAAACGCGTGGCGCTGGCGCAGGTGCTGGCCGTGAATCCGCGCATTCTGCTGATGGACGAACCGTTCTCCGCCCTCGATGTGCAGACGCGTGCCCAGATGGAGAACGAGCTCCTGCGTTTGTGGGCGCAGGATCGGAAATCCGTGATCTTCATTACGCACGATCTGGAGGAGGCCATCGCCCTTGGCGACCGCGTGGTCGTGATGTCGGCCGGGCCGGCCAGCCGACCCGTCGGCAGCCATGTCATCGATTTGCCGAGACCACGCGAAGTGGAAGAGATCCGCATGACACCGCGATTCCTTGAGCTGCAGCGCCAAATCTGGGAGCAGCTGCGCCATGAAGTTCATGCGGGCCTCACCCGCACGGGAGCATGGACAGAATGAGCGCAGGCACGGCCCGCCTGTGGCCTTGGCAGCTCGCCCTGCTCGGGGTGTTGCTGCTCGGGTGGCACGAGCTCACAGCCAGGGAGGTTCTGCCCTCCTTTTTTTTCGGCCGACCCTTGCTGGTCTGGGCCGTGCTCAGGCAGTGGTTCACGAGCGGACTCATCTACCCGCATCTCGGCGTCACGCTGCTGGAGACCCTGCTCGCCTTTGCATGCGGCACGCTGCTCGGCATTCTCGCCGGCATGTGGCTGGGCTTGAGTCCCAGAGTGGCCGCCCTGCTGGAGCCCTATATCAAAGCCGCGAATGCCATGCCGCGGGTGGTGCTCGCGCCCATCTTTGCCATGTGGTTTGGTCTGGGCGTCGGGTCCAAGGTGGCGCTGGGTATCACGCTCGTGTTCTTTGGCGTGTTCTTCAATGTGTTGCAGGGAATCAGGGAAGTGAGTCCCGTGGTGCTTGCCAATGCTCGTCTGCTCGGTGCTTCACCCGCGCAACTCCTGCGCCATGTCTACTGGCCGGCGGCCACCAGCTGGGTCTTCTCCAGCCTGCATACCTCGGTAGGCATGGCTTTCGTCGGGGCGGTCGTTGGCGAATACCTTGGTTCTGCCCGTGGCGTGGGGTATCTCATCCTCCAGGCCGAAGGCGTATTCGACATCAATGCTGTCATTGCGGGCATGGTGGTGCTCACGGTCTGCGCACTGCTTCTCGATGCCTTGGTGACCCGGGTCGAACGCCGCCTGCTGGTGTGGCGCCCGACCCCCGTTTCCGCCGCGCACGCTGATTCGCGCTGAGGCTTGCCTGGCCTGTTTCAAGCTTGGGCGGGCGCGAGCTTCTGAACCGGTTTCTCCGCTGCTCTGCAGCATTCCCGCAAGAGGCTTGCACTGGCCCATGGCGTGACACCAGAATCTGGCATCGGCGGAATTCCACCTGCCTTGCAAGGAGCCCATCATGAGCAGCGTCATCCAGTCCTCAGGCGAAGTGCGCAGCGCCAGCGCCTCCCGTCCCCGTGCCATGGTCAACCTGAAACCGGCAATCTTCGCGATGCTGGGTATCGTCGTGATCATGGCCGGTTACCGAATCTATCAGCAGATCTTTGCGTGGTCGGCCGGTCTTGATTCCACCGATCCCGCGTTCGAAACCTACTGGATGGGCCTGCTCAAGGGCGAGCTGGTGCTGCTGGTGCTGAGCTGGGCGGGCCTCTGGTCCTGGCTCTGGATCACCCGCGACCGCAACCTCCAGGCACTCAAGCCACGCGAGGAGATGCGCCGCTACTTCAACCTCGTGCTGTACATCATGGTGTATGCCTTCTGCGTGTACTTCACGGGCAGTTTCTTTGCGGAAATGGATGCAAGCTGGCACCAGACCGTGGTGCGCGATACAGCCTTCACGCCCAGCCATGTGATTCTTTTCTACGGCACGATCCCGCTTTACATCCTCTTCGGGGTGGGCGGTTTCCTGTACGCGATGACGCGGCTGCCGCGATTTGCCGAGCGTATCTCCATCCCGCATGCGCTGGCCGTTGCCGGGCCTTTCCTCATCCTGCCCAACCTCGGCTACAACGAGTGGGGCCACGCATTCTGGATGATGGAGGAGTTCTTCTCCGCGCCGCTGCACTGGGGTTTCGTGGTGCTCGGCTGGTCCGTGCTGGCACTGGGTGGTCTGCTGCTGCAGATAGCACGCCATGTGTTCGAAACCATGGGCCGGCTGGAACAAGAAGCCAGCGCCTGATCGCCTGACCCAGCCCACGGAAAGCAAGATGTCAGCACAGCTACAGGAAAACCGCGACAGCGTCGTCCTCTATGGTCGGCGCTGGTCGCGCGAGAACGCGGGCCTCTCGCGCACCTTCGACATCCTCGTCGTGATCATCATGTTCATCGCGATCACGGCCGCCTTCCATCTGCATTTCCAGCTCACCGTGGGGGACTGGGATTTCTGGGTGGACTGGAAGGATCGTCAATACTGGGTCACGGCGACACCGATTCTGCTGATGGCTTTCCCGGCGGCGCTGCAATACGTGTTCTGGGAAAAATTCAGGCTGCCGATTGCCGCGACCGTGTGCATGCTCGGGCTCACGCTCGGCATCTGGATTACCCGCTACTCCGGTTTCCATACCTGGTCGTACTTCCCATTCTCGATGGTCTGGCCGGCCACGATGATTGCGGGAGGCCTGATCCTGGATGCCGTGCTGCTGCTGTCTGGCAGCGCACTCATCACGGCCATCATTGGCGGGATGTCCTTCGGTCTCTTGTTCTACCCGGCCAACTGGCCCCTGCTCGCGCCTTTCCGTCTGCCCATGGAGGCCATGAACTCGCTGGTCTCGGTGGGGGATTACATCGGCTATGCGTACACGCGAACTTCCACCCCCGAATACCTGAGATTCATCGAGCGTGGGACCTTGCGTACCTTCGGCGGGCACTCTGCCGTGGTGTCAGCCTTCTTCTCCGGCTTTGTCTGCATCCTCGTCTATCTGCTGTGGTGGTACATCGGCATGGCCTTCGCCCGCGTCGCGACGCTGCCCAACCGGATGAAGAGTTTCATGGGTCTCCATGACCGCGGCGCCGAGGGCAAGGACGCATGAGACCTTCGCGTCGTGTATCCGGCCTGTTGCTCGGCCTGCTCGCCCTCATTGCCGCAAGCGAAGTGGCGGCCCATGGAGAGCGCAACCAGGAACCCTTCCTGCGCATGCGTACGGCCCATTTCTATGACGTGACATGGTCCACCGACAAGGTCAAGGTCAATGAGGATGTGGTGATTGAAGGCAAGTTCCGTCTGTTCGAGGACTGGCCTGCGAACCTGCCCGAACCAGATGTGGCGTTCCTCGGTAACGGTACGCCCGGCCCGGTGTTCGTGCGTACGGAGTCCTGGTTGAACGGCCAGCCCGCAATCCAGTCCGTACCGCTGAAAATTGATCGCGACTATGCGTTCAAGACTGTGCTCAAGGGGCGCATCCCGGGCGACCACCACGTACATCCCATGGTGAATGTGGAGGGCGCGGGGCCGCTGATGGGCCCCGGCAGCTGGGTCCAGGTGGCAGGGCGCGCGAGTGATTTTGTGCTGCCGTTGACCACACTCGATGGTACGAAAATCGACAACCTCGAAACCTGGGGTGTGTCGTCCGTGGTGGGTTGGCACTCCGTCTGGATTGTCATCGCGATACTGTGGCTGGTGTGGTGGACGCGGCGACCCCTGCTCATCCCCCGCCTGGTGGCGATTGACGAAGGACGGGAAAAACTGCTGATTTCCCGGGCTGACCTGGCGGCGGGTGCCGTGCTCATCGTGCTCACGGTCTCGGTGGTCGTCATCGGCTTCGTGTGGGCCGAGAACACTTTTCCGCGCACCATCCCGCTGCAGGGAGGGCGCGCAGTAGTCAAGCCTCTGCCGAGGACTGAAGCGCCTGTCGATGTCACCGTGGAACGGGCCACCTATGATGTGCCGGGCCGTTCCATGCAGATCCGGGCGAGCGTGACCAATCACGGCGGTCGGCCGATCCAGTTCGGCGAGTTCGCCACTTCCGGCCTGCGGTTCGTGAACCGCGAACTGCCTGCGGCAATGGCCACGGTGTCTGCGACCTACCCCAAGGAGCTGGTACCGCCGGCGGGCCTCAAGCTGAGTGATTCTGCTCCGCTGGCCCCGGGCGAGACGCGCAGTATCCTGTTTGACATGACCGATGCCGCGTGGGAGACGGAGCGCCTGACCAGTCTGCTCAACGACCCGGATAACCGCGTGGGAGGGCTTCTGTTCTGCTTCGATGATCAGGGCGGGCGAATCATCGCCAACGTGTCCGGCCCCATCGTGCCCATCTTCAAGGATCTCGTCGCACATCAGGGCATGACCCACTGAGGATCCTGTGAGTCCCGCGCGTCATCTGGCGCTGTGGGCGCTGCTCGCCATCCTCTCTGCGTGCGGCGATGACGAAAGCGCGCGCGAGGCCCGACATGTGTACGTCACACCGACCGCGCGCTGCACCCCGCCCCGTGACCGCCCGACAGATGCAGCGTTCAAGACCCCCGAAGGACTGGCTGTACTCGTCAGGGCTCCTGCCAATTATCAGCCCGAGGTCGCACACCCTCTGCTGGTCGTCTACGCCGGTGCGGGGATGATGCCGCGGGCCACGGAGCGGTTGACCGGCTTCACCCCGGAGGCCACCGCAGAGGGTTATGTCGTCGCCTATCCGCAGCACATCCGTCCATCGCGCACCGCTTTGCGCAAGCTGGCGGCCATCCCTGCGCTGGTGGCCCGGCATTTCTGCATCGATGAAACCCGTATCGCACTGAGTGGTCACTCTGACGGGGGAACCACCGCGACGGCCCTGGCGCTGGATCCGGGGGCCGGTTTCCGGGTTTGGAAGCTTGCGCCCAGTGCCGCGGGGTTCACGGCCCAAGACCTGCAGGATTTCCGCTGCCCTGCGCCCGTGCCCGTGCGCGTGATGCATGGCGCCAGGGACACGCTGTTCCCGGGTTGGGGGCGCGAAGCCTGGCAATGGTGGTCCGCGTGCAATCGCTGTGATCTCGAGAGCCCTGCCGCAGCAGAGCAGGGCTGTGTGACCCATGCCGATTGCGCCGCGCCGACCTATTATTGCGAGACGGGCGGAGGCCACACACACTGGCCGGCCCAGGCCGCACGCGAGACCCTTGGTTTTCTTGAGCGGACCATGGTGGGCCGGGCGAGCGAAAGGAATGGAGAGTGAGGATGCGCAAAGACAGATACGGGTGGATGTTGTCAGGGCTGTTGCTGGCCCTGGCCTTGTGGGGCGCGCAGGTGATGGCGCACAGCGATGAATACTTCGACAGCAAGCCCGCGCCGCATGGCGGACGGTTACGCATGGCGGGCCCTCTGCATCTGGAGGTCCTCGCAACGGAGTCCGAAC
>JBDLQR010000219.1:0-5603 GCA_039800485.1 Pseudomonadota bacterium | reverse complement strand
ACGACGACAACGATGGAGTGGACGACAGTGCCGACCTTGATGACGACAATGACGGGGTGAGTGACGACAGCGAGGACAACCCCTGCAATGACTCGGATGACGATGGCGTGGACGATTCTGTCGACACCGACCGCGACAATGACGGCGTGCTGGATGACGACGACTCCGACAGCGACAACGACGGCGTGCTGGACGACGACGATTCCGACAGCGACAACGACGGTGTGCTGGACGACGACGATTCCGACAGCGACGATGACGGTGTAGATGACTCGGAGGACGACGACTCCTGCGAGGTCAACCCTTAGTCGTCTCCGTGTCTGACGATGACACTCCCGCGAGGAGTGTCATCACTTTCCCCGCCCCGCAGTTCAATTTCACAATTGCTGTGGGGTGGGGAAGGCTCTCCTGAAGCTCCAGGCAGCGATGAGATACCTGGCGTCGCCGACGGACTCCAGGTCCGACCGAGGGCCGGCCGGTTACACCAGGGTTTTCATTTCACCATTTTCAGGTGCGGATGAAATCCGCGACTTCGGGCTGGCTGCGCAACAACACCAGATCTTCCTCGCTGGGCAAACGTGGGCGATCACGCACGCTGTTGACCATGCACAGAAAGCCGAGCGCGGCATCCTCCGCGGCCCGGAACTGATGCCATGTCATGCCGGGAATGTGGATCAGATCCTGCTCTGCGACCGCAAACACCTCTTCACCCACCAGACATTTCCCGCGGCCTCGCAGAATCATCACGGCATGCACATGCTCGTGCCGCTCCAACGTGCTGTGCCCTCCTGCGGCAACTTCGAAGTAACGCAGTTCGCACCCCAGCGCAGGGTCGTCGAACAACACCTGCCGGGTGACATCGCGGAAGGGTGCGGAACCCACCTGCTTGTAGGCCAGCAGGGCGACGTTTTGCCAATGTCCGCCCGGGATCCGTGGCCTGTGAATGGCGGGTTTGTCTGTCATCGATGTTCTCCACGGCTGGCCTGCTCCACGGCAGTCACGAATTCACGGCTGCGCGCCGGCAAGGCGTTCCGGGCGCTGAGCAGGTTACCGCCAATGAGCAGCATGCAATCGGTTCCGTAAGCTTCAATCATCTCGGGCACCCGCTCCACGCTCATGCCACCCGCTGGTACCGGCAGCGCGGGGCGCAGGTCGGCCCAAGGACCCCGCGCCGCATCCACCAGCGCATGGCAGGAGTGTTGGCTGAAACTGAAGCGCCCCCCGAAATTGGGGAAGATGACGGCATCCGCGCCAAACAGGCGGAACAGGCGTCCGAGAAACAGGGACGGTGCGATCCGCAGCGCGCCCGTGAGTGCGGGATGTGCCAGCACCGGTCCCGGGAATGCTTCCCTCGCGAGCTGCTGGAAGACCGGCAGGCCCATCAGCATCGGCGCGGCGAGCACCATCTCCACGCCCTCCTCAGCGGCCAGGGCAAGCTGGGCCCGAAGCTGATCGGGCGGCCCGGAAATGCTGGGCGCGTAAAAACTCTTGCGCCCGGTGCGGGCGGTTGCGGCGCGCACGGCGCGCTGGCAAGCCTTCACCCGCTCGGCGAAGGGCGAATAGGCCTGGTTGGCGATGCCGTGGTCGTCCTTGATGATGTCGAGACCGGCCTCGGCAAAAGTCCCGCAGAGCGCGGCAAGTGACTCCACGTCCAGCCCCTGTGGCTTCAGCGCCGTGCACGTGAGCGCGCGGTGGGGTGCATCGAGCCGCTCACGGATGCCCTCGATTCCGTACCGCGGACCGGGGAAGGCCGCGAGGAGCGAGGGCGGAAGCGCCGCATCCACCAGCTGTACATCCGGCTGCAGTGAACAGTTGCCGAAGAGCATGTTCATGAGCTGCCCGGTTTCGAAACCGGTCGTACTCGCGGCGAGCGACAGGGTGACTTCGAAGGTTTGCGCATCGTGCGCGGCTATGTGCTGCACGCGCCCCAGGGTCGTTGTTCTGATCTCTTCCCGGGTGATGGCCGCTTCCGGCATCTCGACACTCTGTTCCAGTGCCAAGGCCTCGGCGCGTGCTTCGATTTCCTGCGGGGATGCGGTGATGTGATAGGTGGCGAGCAGTCTTTCCATGGGCGGGATCATACCCGCCCGAGCCCGCAAAGATCCTGCGGGCCCGGCCCGTCTCGTGCGGTTTGGATCAGATCCGGCTGGCGCCGCCCTGCTCCGCCGGGATTTCCGGATCGAGCTTGAAGCGCGAGAGCAGCAGGGTGACATCCACTTCAGCCCAGGTGCCGGAGACCGGGTAGTGGGGCACGAGCGCCGCGTCACCCATCGCCTCCGCAGCGTAGACGGGGAGGCGAGGAATTCCGCGCAGCACCCGATGGAATTCGAAGGCCGCTTCCATCTGGATCAGGACTTTTGCGCCCCCGATATCAGCGGCGTTCAACACCGGTGAGTACTTGACCGTGCTGCCCGGCACCAGCGGTTGCGGATTCTCCGTCACGAGTTCGAGGATCGGTACGCCAGCCACTTCAATGCGGCTGAAGCCTCGGTCCCAGGTTTCCTGGCTCGTGATGTTGGCCAATTTGCAGTCCAGACCATACCGGCCGCGCAGCCAGGCGGCGGCGTCCTCGCGATCGCAATACGCGCCATGAATCAGGTGGCGTGGCTTCATTCCGGTGCGGCAGGCCAGACCCACCCACGCGATATTGAAACTGCCGAGCGGACCATCCGGACACCGCCAGACGGTGAGCCCGAGGGCGGCCGGCACACTGGGATGCAGTGCTTTCGGCAGCCGCGGCAGCACACTGGCCATGGGCAGCTCAAACAGGCTGTAGTGGATCTGTACGTTCTTCAGCACCACCTCGCCTGCCGTGTCCCGGACCAGCGGCGCAGCATTGGTTCCGAACGTCCCCGCGGGGCGCGCCCCGTAGAGCAGTTCAGGCGCACTCATGCGTTCACCGCAACCGGACGCCGCGCCTGCCGGCTGAAATGGGGCAACACCTCGCGGCCGAAGAGCTTGAGGCTTTCCAGTACGTCCTGCTGCGGCAGGTGCTCGCGCGCCTGGACCATGAACACCAGCTGGTCGGCACCGGCCTCTTCCCAACGCCGGCAGGTTTCAATGAGCTGGGCCGGGCTGCCGAAGCACAGGCCACTCTCCGGTGGCTTCTTCTGCGCATCGGGCGCGCTGGGATCAGGTCGCAGGGCACTCAGGAGACCAAGAGCCTTGTAGTTGTTGGCGGGGTAGGCCTCGGAGACCTCGATGGTCTGGCCCGCCATGTAACCGAAGGTGCCTACCAGCTCCTCACCGCGCTGTTTGGCCAGCGCATGGTCGGGATGACAGTAAAGCCAGTTGGCGATGGCGATTTGCTCATTGACGAAAGCGCCCACGGGCTTTGCGTGCTTCACGCGCTCGCGGTAAGCCGCGATGCGGGGTGCGCAGCGTTCGACCTCGGCAATGCTGAGGATGAGGGCGCCCATACCGCGATCCGCAGCCTCCAGTTCAGTGCCTGCCGCTGTCACCGCAACCCACATGGGAGGATGCGGATCCTGCCAGGGTTTGGGCAGGACATTGCGCTCCGGCATGCGATGGAACTGCCCCTGGTAGCTGTAGCGCTCATTCATCCACATCTGCGGGATGACCCGGATGTATTCATCCCAGGTTTTCTTGGTGTCGTCGATCACGGCGTCGAAGCCACCCAGCTCGTTCCAGGTGGAAGAGCGCCCCGTGCCGAACTCCACGCGGCCACCGGACAGGATGTCGAGGAAAGCGGCTTTCTCGGCCCAGCGGATCGGGTGATGCATGGCGGGCACACAGGTCGCGATCCCGAAGCCGACGCGGATGCGCGAGGTGGCCCGCGCGACGGCCGTGAGGAACATCTCGGGGCAGCTCGCATGGCTGTATTCCTCGAGGAAGTGGTGCTCCACGCACCAGACACTGCTGAAACCCAGCTGCTCTGCGAGCACCACCTGCTCGATGGCGTTCTCGTACACCGCCTTCTGGGTTTCACGCGTAAAGGGTCGTGGGGTCGAGAGTTCGTAGATCAGGCCGAATTCCATGACTTTTCTCCAGCAACGTCACAGGGGAGAGCCAACCATACCAGCCGCGATGCGTTCCCGGGAGTCGGTGGATTGGAAGTCCCTTCCCCGTGCTTTATCGTGGGCGGCTTCCGTCCACCCAAGCCGCCGCGGAGCGTGCCCATGCGAAAAGTCATCATCACCTGCGCCGTGACCGGCGCAATCCATACGCCCACCATGTCGCCCTGGCTGCCGATCACCCCCGAGGAGATTGCCGATGCCGCCCTGGGAGCCGCGGAGGCGGGTGCCGCCATCGTGCACCTGCATGCACGCAAGCGCGAGGACGGAAGCCCCACCCAGGATCCTGCCCTGTTCATGGAGTTCTGCCCGCGCATCAAGGCCGAGAGCGATGTCGTGATCAACCTCACCACCGGCGGTGCTCCCACCATGCTGGTGGAAGAGCGTCTGCAGCCGGCCCTCAAGCTGAAGCCTGAGGTTGCTTCCCTGAACATGGGCTCGATGAATTTCGGACTCTACGAGATGCTCGGTCGCTACAAGGACTTCAAGTACGACTGGGAGCGTCCCTACCTCGCCAACAGTGACGACCGGATCTTCAAGAACACCTTTCGCGACATCGCCTACATTCTGGAATCCTGCAGCGAGAACGACACCCGCTTCGAGATCGAGTGCTATGACATCGGCCATCTGTACACGGCCGCGCACTTCGTAGACCGCGGGCTCATCAAGCCTCCGCTGCTCATCCAGTCCGTATTCGGCCTTCGGGGTGGCATCGGTGCGCATTTCGAGGATGTCCTGCACATGCGCCGCACGGCCGACCGTCTGTTCGGCAATGACTACCTGTGGTCAGTGCTGGGTGCCGGCCGCAACCAGATCCCGACGGCGACCCTCTCCGCCGCAACTGGCGGCATGGTCCGGGTGGGTCTTGAAGATTCGCTCTGGGATGGGCGTGGCACGCTGGCCAGGACGAATGCCGCCCAGGTGCAGCGCATCCGCACGGTGATCGAGGCGCTGTCGCTTGAAGTGGCGACACCTGAGGAGGCCCGCCAGATGCTGCGTCTCAAAGGCCGCAACAACGTCGGCTTCTGAGCACGGCATGCAGCAACGGGCCGGAGCCGGGGTGCTGGCCTACTACCCGCTGGGCGGGTAGGCTGGGCCCCGATCATCAGGGAGTCTCGCATGGAACATTACGACGTCATCATCGTGGGTGCAGGCCTCTCGGGCATAGGCGCGGCGCGCCAGCTGCAGGACAAATGTCCGGGACGATCCTTCCTGATACTCGAGGCGCGGGACACCATCGGAGGTACCTGGGATCTCTTCCGTTATCCCGGCATCCGTTCGGACAGCGACATGTACACCATGGGTTACGACTCCAAACCCTGGCTCAATCCCAAGGCCATTGCCGACGGCCCCTCGATCCTGGCCTATGTACGCGAGGCCGCTACCGAACGCGGGATCGACCGCCTCATACGCTTCAAGCACAAGGTGCGGACGGCGCGCTGGTCGAGCGCCGACGGGCGCTGGGAGGTCGCAGCCGAGCATGGGGGCGAGGAGCGTCGCTATTCCTGCGGGATGCTCTTTGTCTGCAGTGGTTACTACAGCTACGAACACGGGCACACGCCGCACTTC
>JBDLQR010000218.1:0-3564 GCA_039800485.1 Pseudomonadota bacterium | reverse complement strand
ATGGCGTAAGTGATTGCAGGTGCCGAGATGCCGAGGCCGAGCGAGGTGTCCCAGAGCACTTTGCCGCTCTCGGCTGCATAGGCGACCAACTTGCCGTCTGCGCGACCTTGAAACACCAGTCCGCCCTTGGTCGTGAGTGTGCCGGCATTCCACACACCGGGTGTGGGGACCTCCCACACCAGTTTCTGTTGCACCGGATCCCAGGCCCGCAGACTGGATGAGCCCCAGTCGGCCGGACCATCGGCGCGCAGGAAGTCCACGCCCGGATCGAATTTGAAGTCGGGTGATTTCCAGGCCTGTGGCTTGGTGTACTTGTCGTTGTACACCCCGGCCATCTCAATCGAAGGAATGTAGACGAGACCACTGTCCGGATTGAACGACATGGCGGGCCAGTTGTGCGTGCCGAAGGGGCCCGGCCAGACGATTTCCTCGCCGTCCTCGTAGCGGGCGCCTTCACGTTCGATGGGACGACCCGTCTTCATGTCGATGCCTGTCGCCCAGTCGACTTTCCCGAAGGGTTTGGCGGAGACGAGTTTGCCGGTGCTGCGGTCGATGACGTAGAAGTAGCCGTTCTTCGGCGCGTGCATCAGTGCCTTGACCGGCTTGTCCCCGATGACGAGATCGGCGAGCACGATGTCCATGTTGGAGTTGTAGTCCCAGGTTTCCCCCGGCACCGTCTGGTAATGCCACACGTACTCGCCGGTGTCTGCATCCAGCGCCACGATTGAGCACAGGAAGAGGTTGTCGCCACCGTCGGGGCTGCGCATCTTCTGGTTCCAGGGCGAGCCATTGCCGGTGCCGATATAAACGCGATTGAACTCCGGGTCGTAGGTCATGCCATGCCACACGGTGCCGCCACCCCCGAACTTCCACCATTCACCGGTCCAGGTTTTGGCGGCCATCTCCATGGCCTTGTTCTCGAAACCGTCTGCCGGGTTGCCTGGCACCGTCCAGAATTTCCACGCCTGCTTGCCGGTCGCAGCGTCATAGGCCGTGACGAAGCCTCGGGCCGCCCCCCACTCGGTGCCGCCATTGCCGATGAGCACCTTGTCACGGAACACGCGCGGTGCGCCGGAGATGAAGAGGGCCTTGGAAGGCTCGAAGGTCTGGGCGGTCCAGACTTCCTCACCGGACTTGGCATCCAGCGCGATGAGCCGGCCATCCGGGGTGGCGACGAAGACCATGCCCTTCCAGTACGCCACACCACGATTCCAATCCCACAGGATGCGGGCGCGATCGGCAGCCGTTTCAAACACCTTCGGGTCATGCTCCCACAGCACTTGCCCGGTCTTGGCATCCACAGCACGCGTGCGTGCATAGCTGCCGTTGAAATACATCACACCGTCCACCACCAGCGGGGTTGCCGTGAGTGAGCGGTCCTCGGGCAGTTCGAGGGACCAGGCGATCCCGAGCTTACCCACGTTGCCGGCGTTCACCTGGTCGAGCGGGCTGAAACGTTGCTCATGGTGCGTGCGGCCATATCCCAGCCAGTTGTGGCCCTGGGCCAGGTCGCTCAGCGCCGCATCATCGACCACCGTCGGCGCAGCGGCCTGGGACGACGCCGGCAGCAGCATGGCTGCGGCCAACAGTGCATTGATTACCTGCTTGTTCATGCCCGCGTGCTCCTCTCGTAATCCTCGACCCATTGCTTGACCACGTGGTACTGGTGCCTGAGCGCCAGTTCATGGTCGTGGTAGATGAACTCATTGATCAGGCCTTGGTCGAGCGAGGCCTGGATGCGTTCCAGCGTATTGCAGTCCTCGAGCACCGCGTCGCGGAGCTCCACCATCGAGTTCTCCTGCCCAAAGCGCTGTGCGGCATTGGTGGCGGGACGCAGATAGCCCCGCATCTGCCAGACCACCTTGTTGGCGGCCAAGGGCCACATCTGATGGGTGAAGTACATGCCGCTGCCCATCACGATGATCCAGTTCGGGAAGAAGGCCGTCACATCGATGGACCAGTTGGGCGCTCGAGTCTGGTTGAGACCCTTCGGCAGCACCGAGCTTTCGTCCACCACACCGCTGGTCACTGACGGCCCTGGCGCATACTGGAAGGCGAGGCCCTGCACCGGATTCGGCACGTAGTTCATGTTGCCCCACACCGACTGTGTGCGATGCGGCCCTTTGAGACGGATGTCGATAAGGCGACCATGCGGGTTTTCCGGCCCGGCCAGAGTGTCCTTGATCGAGTGCCGATGCAGCACCGGCACGTGATAGGTCTCGCAGAAGGAGTCCACCAGGCACTTCCAGTTGGTGTTGATGACACCCTCGTATTCGAAGATCGCGGTACCAAGATGAAAGGCATAGCCTTCGAGATCCGCGCCGTGCTCACCCAGAAATTCCTTCAGGGTCTGGTGTGGCTGCGGATTGAGATTGATGAAGACGAAGCCTTCCCACACATCGAGCGGCAGACGCGTGAGGCCGAGCTTCTTCTTGTCGAGTTCATGAAAGCCCTTCTCGTCGGGCACCGCCGCAAGCTTGCCGTCCAGACCGTAGGTCCAGCCGTGGAAGGGGCAGGTAAAGCCCACGCAATGTCCGCCCGCGCGCAACTCGACATGGTTGCCGCGGTGCTTGCACACGTTGTGAAAAGCCCGGAGCTCACCGTCCTTGCCGCGGGCCACCAGGACGGAGAGGTCGAAAGTCGGCAGTTTTTTCAGGAAAAAATCGCCCGGTGCCTTGGCCTGCTCCACCCGCCCCACGCATAACCACGCGCGTTTGAAGATGGCGTCCAGTTCGCGGGCGTACCAGGCTGGATCCCAGTAGGGTCCAGCGGGTACGGGCCCGGTACCTAGTTCAGGATGCTTGAGTGTGAGATTGGCGGGAGTGACCTTGGGGGTCCTGGATGCGCGCTCGTTCATGCGGCAACTCCCTGAGCCTGGTTGTCCGGAAGGGTGACCACCAGCGGAAAGCGCCGGGCATCGAAGGCGTCGGGATAATTGCCGGTGCCATACCACTCGACGGCCGGACCCATCTCGGCCAGTGAGAGCATCAGCTTGAGCAGCGCTTCCTCTGCCGGCGTGAGGGCTCCCAGCTGCTTTTCTGCAAGATAGGCGAGGGCCCCTGGTGCGTGCGGCAACATCCGCTCATAGAAAGCCTTGATGTCCGCGGCCGGTGTCTCGAGCCGTTTTTCCAGACGAGCGGTGGAATCCTTCAGCGCCCAGCCCGCCACCAGATCCGAGAGTTCGCTGAAAGCCGGCGGCAGCAATGCGGTGTTCTTGCGTGCAGTCATGTTGAGTCCTCCCTTCATGCCCCATCCTAACCCGCGGGCCGTGGGTCGCAAGCCCGCGGCGTGGCGGCTCTGCATGCTGCAGCGCGCACATTCCGCAGGGGTTTCCCTATAATCCCGGGCTCGATTTCAGCAGGCAGCACGCATGACCATCGTCACCCGATTCCCGCCCAGCCCAACCGGTTATCTGCACATCGGCGGCGCCCGCACGGCTCTGTTCAACTGGCTTTACGCGCGGCGGCATGGTGGCAGGTTCGTTTTCCGCATCGAGGATACGGACCGTGAACGCTCCACCCAGGAGGCAGTGGATGCAATCTTCGAAGGCATGGCCTGGCTGGG